>NZ_JAAVWA010000025.1:0-77926 GCF_017355725.1 Anabaena sp. 54 | reverse complement strand
GCAAACCGTTTCTGGTCACAGATTTTCGGAGTTGCTTTCTCCAACAAACGTTGGTTACACTTCTTCATGTTGTTTGTACCAGTTACAGGCTTGTGGATGAGTTCTATCGGTATCGTTGGTTTAGCATTAAACCTACGGGCTTATGACTTCGTTTCCCAAGAATTACGGGCAGCAGAAGACCCAGAATTTGAAACTTTCTATACCAAAAACATTTTACTAAACGAGGGTATCCGCGCTTGGATGGCCCCTCAAGATCAACCCCACGAACAGTTCGTATTCCCAGAAGAAGTATTACCACGTGGTAACGCTCTCTAACTCTGGAATTTACCTGAATTTATCTTTGTTAGTTAGCCCTTACCTCATTGGTGAGGGTTTTTTTGTGGCAGAAATTGAAATCAGGGTATTGCAAATTTTCGCAGTTGTGTTATAGTAGTCCCAGGTTAGAAACCCAAAGCATTTTGCTTTGCCCCTTTTGAAACTAAGACCATTTAGGCAACAAGGAGGTGATGCCCATGATAGAAAGTAGTATACGCATGGGTCATCAAGTTGCAGTTAGCCGGCTGTGTGCCGGGGCTGTTCTCTAAAAGTTAGCTTTAGTTCTCTTGAGATACTAAGTTAGCTCAACTAACTAGGCTTAACATCGGAGTTCCTTCCGGCAGTCTGGTTGCAACTTGAAGACCCGCTAGACCGCCCTGACTTAGATTATCTAATCTAAATCAGGGCGGATAGTTTTTAAGGGTGTTTTTTAGATCGGTACACAGCGAAGTTAAAAAAATCCGTTGTTTCAGGCTTTTGGCGATTATATATTAGAGGCAGAGCCTCATCAACTGCATTCCTAGTCAGAGACTAGGAACGAGGTGTGGTAGGGATTTGAGCTTAAGTTCATCTCATTCCCAGTCTCTGACTGGGAATGAATTCTAGAAGGCTCTGCCTTCAATGATATTAGAGGCAGAGCCTCATCAACTGCATTCCTAGTCAGAGACTAGGAACGAGATGTGGTAGGGATTTGAGCTTAAGTTGACACATATCAGCTTTTGCTTTTCCCCTACACATCTGGGTTGTTTGTCATTTGGCAAAAGTTTAAATCTCACCCGTGTTTAGTATACATACGTACTTGAACAGAAAATCTTATGTTGGTTATTAGAAAAAGTGATAATATAACCACAGGATATAGTTAAAAGTTTTTGCATAAGTTAATTGCATTAAAGTTTAACAATTAGTTAATCAATTGTTAGCCTTGTGAAAGCTATGATTGTGGTAATGGTGGCAGCCATGCCTATTACACAGGTTTCAACAAGACTTCGCATTTGTAACCAGTTGGCTACAGCGAACTCAAGTTATCCATATGAAGGTGTGAGGAGAAAAGGAAAAATGTCTAATATTTTGTGGAAATCCCTGGTGGTTAGCCCAGCAATTTTGGGAGCAGCACTGTTAGTATCTTCAACAGCGATCGCCGCACCCAGTACCAGCAAGGACGCATCGGCAATAGAAACTTCCTCTACAACAGAAGTTTCTCAAAAGCCAGCAACATTGGCAACAGAAACCAAAGAAGCCCAAGTTTTGGCTCAGGTTAACCGCTACAGCAACGAAAACAATACTTCTTTAAATCAGGTAACATCAGTTTCCCAATTCTCTGACGTGCAACCTACAGATTGGGCATTCCAAGCTTTGCAATCTTTGGTAGAGCGCTATGGCTGTATTGCAGGTTATCCCAATGGCACATATCGCGGTAATCGGGCTTTAAGCCGTTACGAATTTGCCGCTGGTTTAAATTCTTGTTTAGATCGTGTAAATGAATTGATTGCCACAGCAACCGCTGATATGGTAACAAAACAGGATTTAGCAACATTGCAGCGGTTGCAAGAAGAATTTTCTGCGGAATTGGCAACTTTACGCGGTCGAGTAGATGCTTTAGAAGGCCGGACTGCCGAATTAGAAGCCAATCAATTCTCCACTACCACTAAGTTAAAAGGTGAAGCTATTTTTGCTGTCACCGACGTTTTTGGTGGTGAAACAGGCAAAGCTAACCGGGCAGTTTTCCAGGATAGAGTGCGCTTAGGTTTAGAAACCAGCTTTACAGGTAGAGATATATTAACTACCCGTTTGGCTGCTGGTAATGCCACAGGCTTTAGTTTCAGAAATAATGCCAATACTCCTATTGATGCTGGTGGAGTCGGCAAACAAACCTTTGAAGTTGGTGCAACTAACCCAGCTAACAGCGTTAAAATTGACAAGTTAACTTATGAAGCGCCTGTAGGACCTGCAAGAGTTTATCTTTCAGCTAGTGGTGGGCAACATAGTGATTATGCCGCTGTTAACAATCCTTACTTCTTTGATAAAACAGATGGTGGTAAAGGGGCTTTAAGTACCTTCGCATCTGAAAACCCCATCTACCGGATTGGTGGTGGTTCTGGTATTGCCTTGAATGTACCCTTTGGGAAACCCGGTGATAGTTTCTTGAAACCAAGTTCTCTCACATTAGGTTACTTAGCTGCAAACGCTAATGATCCTAGTCCCAGCAATGGCTTGTTTGATGGCAACTATGCGGCTTTGGGTCAGTTAAACTTTAACGTTGGTAATCGCGTTGCTTTGGCTGCCACCTATGTGCATGGTTATCAAAAAGCAGGTACTACCTTATTTGATTCAGGAATTGGTACTGGTGCTTTAGTAGGCACTGCACAAGCGAATACTTTAGGCGTTAATTCGGCAACAGGTGCTGCTAGTGCCTCTTCCAGCAACTCCTACGGTATTTCCGCAGCTATCAAGCCTAGCGATAAACTGTCTTTGAGTGGTTTCGTTTCCTACCATGATGTTACAGGCTTTGGAGCTAATGATGATAAAGAAGCTTGGAGCTATGGTGCAGGTTTAGCTTTACCTGATTTTGGTAAGAAAGGTAACGTCTTGGGTATCTTCGGTGGCGCTCAACCTTACTCACTAGGTGCGACTGGTAGAGAGACTCCATACCAAGTAGAAGGCTTCTATAAGTATCGCGTTTCTGAAAATGTATCCGTAACTCCTGGAGTTATTTGGATGACATCTCCTGGACAAAATAATACCAGTAATGATGCCTTTGTTGGTACACTCAGAACAACTTTTAGCTTCTAAATAGTTAAAAGTTTGTTGATAAGTTTCAACGTGATTTGACCCTGCCTCATGGCGGGGTTTTTTTGTGGAGAGAAAAACCCCAGTTAAGAACCGGAGTATACTGGAAAAGAGCTTAAGAGACTTCCAAATAAAAAAATGTCCCAAAACTGATGCAGAAATTCTCTCTCTGTGTACTCTGTGCCTCTGTGGTTCGTTTCTTAGGATAATTTATTTCTTGGAAGTCTCTAACTGTGAGGTTTTGCTCAACTTCATGCTTCAACTTTCATCTTGGACTACTGCTTGTGGAATTATCATGTAAATCTGAATACGCAATTTTGGCGTTATTAGAGATGGCTACTCATTATGAAAACGGTGAACCGATGCAAATTCGGCAAATCGCTCTGCAACAAAAGATACCTGATCGCTATTTAGAACAACTGTTAGCAACTTTGCGGCGGGGGGGTATAGTTAAAAGTCAACGGGGTTCAAAAGGCGGCTATTTATTGGCGCGAGAACCTCGGAAAATTAGTATCTTTGAGATTTTAGAATGTTTGGAAGGTTTAGATGTGCAGACTGGTGAACAAAATACTAACCTCACAAGTTTAGATAATTCTGTGGTGTCAGAAATTTGGCAAGAAGCACGTCAGGCGGCAAATTCAGTGTTACAAAATTATTCGCTTCAGGATCTTTGTGAAAAACGGGATTCCCGGAAGCAGTTGGATATCATGTACTACATTTGAAGACAGAAAATTTTATGATGCGGATTGTTGAAAATATTACGGAATTGGTGGGACGGACACCTCTAGTTAAGTTAAACCGGATTCCTCAAGAATTAGGTTGTGTGGCTACAATTCTCGTGAAATTGGAAAGTATGAACCCTTCGTCATCGGTAAAAGACCGCATTGGGGTAAGTATGATTATGGCGGCGGAAAAGGAAGGATTAATTGCCCCTGGGAAGACGATTCTGGTAGAACCAACATCGGGAAATACTGGGATTGCTTTGGCTATGGCAGCGGCGGCTAAGGGGTATCAATTAATTTTAACTATGCCGGAAACGATGAGTGCGGAACGGCGGGCGATGTTAAGGGCTTATGGGGCCCAATTGGAACTCACGCCGGGAATTGCGGGGATGAGTGGGGCGATTCGGCGGGCGCAGGAGATTGTGGATAGAACACCATACTCTTATATGTTGCAACAGTTCCGCAATCCGGCTAATGCCCAAATTCATCGGGAAACTACGGCGGAGGAAATTTGGGAGGATACGGATGGATTGGTGGATATGATTGTGGCGGGTGTGGGGACTGGGGGGACGATTACTGGGGTGGCGGAAGTTTTGAAGGCCCGGAAACCGAGTTTTCAGGCGATCGCTGTAGAACCAGCTAATAGCCCGATATTATCGGGAGGTAAACCGGGTCCCCATAAAATTCAGGGCATTGGGGCGGGTTTTATTCCCCAAGTGTTAAAGTTAGAATTGATTGATGAGGTAATTACGGTTACTGATGAGGATGCGATCGCCTTTAGTCGCAAATTAGCCAGGGAGGAAGGGCTACTATCGGGCATTTCCAGTGGTGCAGCCCTCTGTGCAGCGGTTCGTATTGCCCAACGTCCAGAGAATCAAGGACGCTTAATAGTGATGATTCAGCCTAGTTTCGGTGAGAGATATTTAAGTACACCCTTATTCCAAGACCTAGAAGCCAAAACAGCAACTAGCGTCAGTTAACAATCTATTGGCTTCATGTCCGATTTTAACCACTACGACACCCTAAAAGTTAGCAACAATGCAAGTCTTGCGGAGATTAAACAAGCTTATCGCCGCTTGGTGAAAATTTTTCATCCTGATAGTAATCAAGAAATCACAGACAATGAACAAATTATTCGTGTTAATGCTGCCTATGAGGTTTTAAGTGACAGTAAAAGTCGTTTTAATTATGATGAAAAACTCCGTCACAGTCAGCAACAATTTCATCAAGTTCGCCAAAAACGTGCCGAGTCTGCCCAACAGCACCACAAAGCAACTAGGAAAACGAGAAAAGATGTTGATGAAAACGTCGAAGAATGGTTACGTTTAGTTTATAAACCAGTAAATCGGATACTTTCGACAATTCTCAATTCTTTAGAATCACAAATTGACGAATTAGCCGCAGATCCTTTTGATGATGATCTTTTAGACGAATTTCAAGATTATTTAGCATCCTGTCGGGAAGATTTACGAGACGCACAAATTAAGTTTCGTTCTTTGCCAAATCCTACTAGTTTTGCAGCCGCAGCAGCCCATATTTACTATTGTATGAGTCAAGTGGCAGATGGAATAGAGGAGTTAGCCTACTTCCCATTAAGCTATGATGATCGTTATTTGCACACAGGACAAGAATTATTTCGGATAGCGAAAAGATTGTATCGGGAAGCGCAAGAGTCGGTTACTTGATGAGACATACTCAAAGTTACAAAATATCATCAACGATAACCGTACCACCATCACAGAAATCTATACTGAGATGATAATCTGCAAGTAGCGCAGTTCCAATCAGAGGACGACTACCCATTGCCAATACTGCAATCTCGGGTTCTATACCTTGCCAGAGAATAGTTGCCAAATGAACATTGACTCCAATACTGGAATTATCAGCCAAATTTGCATCAATTCGAGCAATGTATGGCAGCCCAAGTTCTGTAATTACAACTGGGGGTAAAGTTAAAAAACCTTCAAAACCCGTATCAACAATACATTCAATTTCTATATTTGCAGGTTCTGATAAGAGACTTCCAAATAAAAAAATGTCCCAAAACTGATGCAAAAATTCTCTCTCTGTGTACTCTGTGCCTCTGTGGTTCGTTTCTTGGGATAATTTATTTCTTGGAAGTCTCTAAACAAATAATCAAATTAATTCGAGCTTGAAGCCCAAATACGTTTCCATGTATCACTATGTTGTCCTAATTAATGTACCACCAACAGCATAAACTGCATTAAAGCCGATTCTTCCTGCCCAAATTGGGGCATCAGGTTGTTTTGCTTGCAATCGGCGACTTGTAATAATTAAATCATCACCAATTTCATATTCACCAGTTTCTACATTAATTGAAATAATTTTGCCAATGTTCTCTGTTTTCTCTGCTAAAGGACGAATGATTTTTTCATAGATTTCTTTGCCCCGGTTGGTAATTTCTTCACCACTGATTTTAGGGTTAAGCATAGAGAGAACCTTCCAATTCAAGTTAATATACTTCTGTTATGATTCTAATACAGAAACTACAGTATGGTTAACAAGCCAAACATCTGACGGACTCCTGACTCTTAACTCCTGCTGTATTAACCGATAGGATAACATCCCGGATTGACGGCATGGATAAATTCACTACCGGCTAATGGTCTTCCCCGTTTATAAGCTGCTTCTTGCGGTTGTCCCCAACCTAGTTGTAAAATAATTTCTAGAAAGTTCGGATTTTCCCACTTTAATAAAGTTGCCCATTCTGTTCTTTGGACAATTCTTTCTACATCTACTGTGTTTACTTTTTGATGTTGTTTACCATTACTAAGACTTAAATATAAATCCATGTCTTCTGTCACCAGATACCAAAATTCCAAAAGAGAATCTTTGGCAGGTTTCAAGATTTCTAAATCGCTTTCTAAGGCAATCAATTCTGGATCAATTTCTGGATAATGAAGATTTTTGCCTTTCACTTGAATATCTTTCCAGATAATGCCAGAAACTTGATTTTCTCGTTGATATTCATGAATAGAGGCTTTAAAATCTTGGTAAGCTGTGAATCTTTGTACTCCGTCGGTTTTAATAAACGGATCTATGACAGGATTACTAGCAACAGTTATATCTAACTTTAACCTTTCTCCTTTTAAGCAAGCTTGGCGTTCGATTGCCAAAATCTGAATTAACTCTTGGGTATTGTAAATATTTGACATCAGAACAAGACCTAATTAGTTATTAGTTATTAGTTATGAAACTAATTGTTAATTTTGTGTCAGATGGTCATCAAGATTGAGTGAAGATTTACAGCAGAATTTAGGAGTCAGGAGTCAGGAGTCAGGAGTCAGAAGTAAAAAGAGTTTGCTGTCTGGTTTTGAATTTAGATCCTGTACCTTATTAATCTGCAATCTGATTTAATTATTATCTCTTAATATAAATATAAATGCCGTATCAGAATCAACTATTTGTTGTATTGTTTATTTCAGGGAATAAAAATTGATACAGATCCTTTAAATACCTTCTGTGAAGGGAGGGAACAGTTTCAACTATCTGCATATCCTCAATTTTCCAGATCCGACAAAGAAATATGCTGTAAGTCTACACAGATTTAAATAAATTTAAATTCTACCACTAGCGAGGTAAAGAGGATGACTCTTGTTAAAGCAAATCAAAGACATTACCCCAAAGGGGATCTTACTCGTCGAGGAATGGCTTTAGCTATGGACTTTTTCGGTGCATGGTTACTGAGTTCTATAGTGAGAAGTAATGAAATTGGTATTCAATTTGCCCAAATCTTTGTGTTTATTTTTGCTTGGTTAATTTTTCGCGTAGTCGTAGTTTACAACAATCAGGGACAAAGTTTAGGACGTTGGGCGTTTGATTTAAAGATCCTAGAAGTCGTAAATGGGGAAATAGTCAACAGAATCCCGCAATTTCAGACATTATTACTGCGAGAAGGGATTATTTGCTTTTCTAGCTTATTATTATCCATTTTCCTGGGGAATATCATCCTCAACCCCGCTGCTGTTGTATTATTGCTTCCCTTAATCATTGACGGGGGTGCGGCTTTATCTGATACTCAGATGCGTCAGGCTTTCCATGACCGCTTTTTTCGGACGGTTATAGTTTCTTCCCGTCGGGGTTATTCATTAGATATAAAAATTAAACGGTTGGTTGAAAAATTTCCCCGAAATATGAGATAATAACCATTTGTGTTAATTATCCTCCAGGCTTTACAGTTTGTAAGATTATGGCTAAAAGTAAAGGTGCGCGCATAATAGTGACACTAGAATGCACCGAGTGTCGGACAAATCCAGATAAACGTTCCCCTGGCGTATCTCGTTATACCAGTACCAAGAACCGTAGGAACACAACCAACCGTTTAGAACTGAAAAAGTTCTGTACCCACTGCAATAAACACACAGTTCACAAGGAAATTAAGTAAGAATGAGTTACTATCGTCGTCGCCTTTCTCCAATTAAGCCCGGAGATGCCATTGATTACAAAGATGTAGATTTGTTGCGGAAGTTTCTTACCGAACGTGGTAAAATTTTGCCTCGGAGAATCACTGGTTTAACCTGTCAGCAACAACGCGCCCTGACTTTAGCCATTAAACGCGCCCGGATTGTGGCTTTGTTACCCTTCATTAACGCCGAAGGTTAGTGCGATTCGTTGTTAGCTGAATCACGGTAATCAGTCCGTACATAAGCTAACCAACCCAATCCAATCATGGAGAAAGGTTGAACTCTCGGTCTGATATGGGTGAAAGTCCCATCTACCAGACTCAGGTATGACTCCCTAACTGCCCACGATGACCCGACTCGGTTTCGGGAGGTCGAAGCTGGGAACAGGACGCAATCAGACATCCGTTGTGGGATGACACTTGGCGTTAACGGGGAGTTCCTATGGTGAAACAGAGCCTAGAAAAGCAACCTACGGCGAGGCAGGACACAACAGCAAAACCTGACCTCACTGGAGTTAATACCCGCCGCATCTTAACCTGATAGCGGCAAGAGTCTAGGGAATCCAGTGGTTGAATTGGCTACACCTAACGGAACTAACAATCAACCGAGGGAACGAATAAAAACGGATTGAGGGTCTAAGGGCGGTCGAACCCTATAAGTAGGCTGGACGAGCAGCGTAATTCCTTCAATTCGGGTAGGACAGACCGTAATTGGTCTGAGGTGTTCAGAATACACAAATTGGAGCAGAGCATGATTAGACACAGAGAAAACTCTAGTGAATCCTGGAAAACGTTACCTTGGAAGAAATTCCGCCGTAACCTATTCCGCCTACAAAAACGAGTGTACAAAGCGGTTCAAGTTGGCGACAAGCGCAAAGCTAAGTCCCTACAAAAGCTGATTCTGAAATCAACCGCAGCAAGATTACTGGCTATCCGTCAAGTAACACAGCTAAATGCTGGGAAAAAGACCGCAGGAATTGACGGCAAAAAGTCCCTTAACTTTAAGGAACGCTTTGAGCTTAATGAACTGCTAAAGGCATCCGTTAGCAACTGGAAACACCAGGAGCTAAGAGAAATACCCATCCCCAAAAAGGACGGTACTAACAGGATGTTGAAAGTCCCCACTATTGCAGATAGAGCATATCAATGCCTTATCAAATACGCATTAGAACCAGCCCACGAAGCAACCTTCCATGCAAATAGCTATGGGTTTAGAACGGGACGCTCGGCTCATGACGCACAGAAAATCCTGTTCCTCAACTTACGCTCATTTTGCAATGGAAAAGATAAACGAGTTATAGAACTCGATATCGAAAAATGCTTTGATAGGATAAACCACACCGCAATCATTGATAAACTCATCGCCCCCAAGAGTATAAGACAAGGAATCTTCCGATGTCTCAAAGCCGGAGTCAATCCAGAGTTCCCCGAACAAGGAACACCTCAAGGCGGGGTGGTAAGTCCACTATTAGCTAACATCGCCTTAAATGGGATTGAAAGTATTCATAGATACCATAATCAAGGTTACAGAATCACAGACAAAACCCCAAAGGAACATATTATTGAGCCAACAATCCGTTACGCGGATGACATGGTGATAATACTCCGACTCCAAGATGATGCCACCGAAATACTTGACAAAATCAGTCAGTTCCTAGCAGAGCGGGGAATGAAAGTCAGTGAGAAAAAGACAAAGCTAACCGCCGCGACAGATGGGTTTGATTTCCTCGGCTGGCATTTCAAAGTCCAGAAAAACGGGAAGTTTAGATGCGCCCCATCAGCGGACAACTTTAAAGCTTTTCGCAAGAAAGTAAAATTCATCGTCAACAACTCGAATTATGGCGCTACCACAAAGGCGGAGAAATTAGCCCCTGTAGTTAGAGGTTGGAGGAATTACCACCGCTTCTGCAAGATGGACGGGTCTAGAAACTCGTTATTCCACATCGAAACAAGAGCTTTCAGGGTATTCAACAAGGAATCAAAACAAAAACGCTACTCTAGTAAACAATTACTAGATAAGGCGTTTCCATCAGTCCCTTACTCCGAAAACAAACACATCAATGTCAAAGGTGAGAAATCACCCTACGACGGAGATTTAAGTTACTGGAGCGAACGTAACAGCAAGCTCTATGACAACCATACCTCTAAAGCCCTCAAACGGCAAAGCCATAAATGTGGTCATTGTGGACTAAAAATGCTTAGTGACGAGAAGGTACATTTACATCATATAGATGGAAACCACCAAAGCTGGAAAACTAAAAACCTTCTAGCAATCCACGAAAGCTGCCACGATTACATACACATGAGCAAAAGCGCAAGCTAAGAACATCGGAAGCTGGGTGCGGTGAAAGTCGCACGCCCAGATTTAACAGAGAGGGGCGGGAAATAATATTCCCCCTCGACTCTACCAGAATATTTTGGATTTTGGATTTTGGATTGTCCAAAAAAAGTAGCATTTGCATGGATATTGCCTGGTTACTTTGGGTCCAAAATCTAAAATTTAATATTTAATGTTAGGAAATTGCCAAAAACATTTAATTAATTCATTCTCAAAAATGGTACGATATCGCTAAATTTGAGAATGAAATTGTCAAAGGTAATAGCATTCTTCATAGCAAATTATTAAATAAAGGATTAAATACCCGTTATTTAATCCGCAATCTCCAGTCTAAAAATCTAAAAATATTAAAGTGCGACAGTTGTGGATAAGGGGACGTTAGTTGAATTTAGGGTTCAAAGCGATCGCCGTCTAGGAGTGGTGGATCGTCCAGACGGTAAAACTCGTTGGTTTGTAGTAGATGAACGTGGTCAATCCCACAGTCTTGCACCTCGCCAATTTACCTACACAGTGAATGGACAAACCTATAAACCAGGCGAAATCGCTGATTTCTTAAGTCAAGTCCAACCTTATCTAGATCCATCAAGTCTAGAGATAGCGTGGGAACTACTCATTGAAGATGGAGAAACTGTCACTCCTAGCCAATTGGCAAATATATTATTTTCGGAATCCACGCTTCCTCAGTGTTATGCAGCCCATTATTTGTTATCGGAGGATAAACTCTATTTCAAACAAAAAGGAGACGCTTACGAACCCCGCAGCACGGCACAAGTAGCAGAACGCAAACACCAGATTGAAGTAGAATCCCAAAAAGCCAGGGGACAGCAGGAATTTTTAGCCCGTGTAGAACAGGCACTTCAGGGACAAGTAGTAGAATGGCAACGACTAGACCGCCAACGCTTAGAAGCCATAGAAAAGTATGCGACTTTGTTAGCTGATGTTGTCATGCTCAAGGTAAATTACGACTCTTTAGCTCGTGCTTGTCCGCCTTCAGCCCCAGTATTAGAAACTATGAATATGCTGGGACGTTCTGCTACGCCCCAGGCGGCATTTCAACTTTTGATAGATTTGGGTTGGTGGACTTCCCATGAGAATCTGTTTCTGCGCCGTTCATCAATCTCCGTTCAATTTCCGCAAAAGGTATTAGAAGTGGCGCAAAAACGTTGGGATTTTCCTCCTACAGATTTGGACACAAACCGTCTTGATCTTACACATCTCAAGGTGTACACCATTGATGATGAAAGCACGACGGAAATAGACGATGGTTTGAGTTGGGAGGTATTACCAGATGGTAAGGAACGATTATGGGTACATATTGCTGACCCCACCCGCTTATTAATGCCAGATGATGAGTTGGATTTGGAAGCCAGAAAACGGGGGAGTACGGTTTATTTACCGACGGGGATGATTCCTATGTTTCCAGAGGTGTTGGCTACAGGTCCCATGAGTTTGGTACAGGGGAAGGTCTGTTGCGCCCTCAGCTTTGGGGTGATTTTAGATGAAGTTGGGGCGGTTGAAGATTATTGTATCCACGCTGGTTTGATCAAGCCTACCTATCGTCTTACCTACGAGGATGTTGATGAGATGTTGGAGTTGGGAGTACAGGCTGAACCGGAAATTGAGGCGATCGCTAATTGGGCAAAAATCCGCAAAAATTGGCGTTATGGTCAAGGTGCTATCAGTATCAATATGCCCGAAGCGATGATCAAAGTCAAAGACGATAATATTAATATTGATGTTTTAGATGATTCTTCATCCCGCCAATTAGTCGCAGAAATGATGATTCTTGCTGGCGAAGTAGCAGCGCGTTATGGTCAAACTCATAATATCCCGCTGCCCTTTCGCGGCCAACCCCAACCAGAATTACCCCCAGACGAGGAATTACTGCAACTCCCCGCCGGTTTTGTGCGTTCCTGTGCAATGCGTCGCTGTATGCCTAAGAGTGAAATGAGCATTACACCGATGCGTCACGCTGGGCTGGGTTTAGATACCTACACTCAAGCAACCTCTCCCATTCGTCGTTATAGCGACTTACTCACCCACTTCCAACTGAAAGCACATTTACGCGGTGAAGGTTTACCTTTCTCTGCTGAACAACTCAAAGAAGTGATGATGACAGTCATGAGTACCACCCAAGAAGCAACAATGGTGGAACGACAAACTAATAGATATTACGCCTTAGAATATTTACGTCGTCATCCTGAACAAGTTTGGCAGGTGACAGTATTAATGTGGTTACGAGAGGATAGCAATTTAGCACTAATTTTACTAGAAGATTTGGGTTTACAATTGCCTATGTCTTTCCGGCGTTCTGTCAGTTTGGGAGAAAATTTATTAGTGAAAGTTAGTTTGGCTGATCCCCAAAAAGATATGATTCATTTCCAAGAAATTATGTATCAGGAAGCCCAATCGGTTACAAATTAAGGCGTTCGCCTTTGGCGTGGCCCAGTTGTATTATATTCGCCAAAAACTTTTCAAATAATCTCTCACGCAGAGGCGCAGAGTCGCAGAGAGTAAGAGTTTGAATTTCATCCCTCTATCAAGTAATAATTATTAGGAACTTTGGGAATGAATAAATTTACTTTATCTCTCATTTTTTTAAATAGTCTATTTGTATCTATAGGAACTGCTAACGCTCAATCATTAATAAATAATCATCGTAATTCAGATATAGAAATAGAAAGAAAAACCCCTAATGTGGATGAAATTTCCCAACAATTAAAACTGCCACATTCAAAAATAGCAGTTATTGATCAGAATCATCAGGTCAAACAACAAAATTTTGTTTGGGTATTTAAGGATTTAAAGGAAGTTGGTAAACAGCCATTTCTCCAAGTTAAGAAGGAAACAGAGAAACCGAAAACTAAGCCTGAATCTAATGCTAAATCACCGAAAGAAGATGAATTGGAAGATTTTGCAGAGGTTATCAAAGATACTCAAAAGTCAGAGGGAATCTTTACTATTTATCGTCATCAGCATAAAAATAAAATTTATCTAGAAATTAAACCAGAACAACTCCAAAAAAACTTTCTTGCAACTTCAACTTTAGAATCAGGAATTGGTGAAAAGGGTATTTATAGTGGAATGCCATTACAAGACTTCTTATTCTATTTTCAAAAGATAGATAATCAAATCCAGTTTGTGGTTCGTAATGTCAATTTTCGGACTCGTGAAGGAGATCCCCAAGCCAAATCAGTAGCTAGATCATTTAGTGATTCCGTGCTTTACACTATTCCTATTAAAAGTATTCATTCAGAAAGAAAAACCATTATTATTGATTTAGGTGATTTATTACTTACAGACTTAGCCGGATTAGCTAGTAATTTAGAATTAGCTGCTAGTCCCGAACAAGCTTATCTTGGTAATGCGAAAGTATTTCCCGGTAATTTAGAACTCGAAGCGATTTTCAATTTTGCTAATGCGGGTAAGTATGAAGGCAATAATTCGGATGTTTTACCTGATAGTCGCGGTTTTACCTTAAAGGTGCATTATAGTTTATCGGAATTACCAAAAAGTAAATATCAACCTCGGTTAGCTGATGAACGAGTAGGTTATTTCCTCACAGCTTATCAAGATTTATCTAAAGATGAACGGAGAGATCCTTTTGTTCGTTATATTAATCGCTGGAATTTAGAAAAACAAGATCCTACAGCCGCAATTTCTCCACCGAAAAAACCGATTGTTTTTTGGATTGATAATGCTGTGCCTCTAGAATATCGTGATGCTATCAAAGAGGGAGTTTTGATGTGGAATCAAGCCTTTTTGAAAGCGGGATTTAAGGATGCTATTCAAGTCCAACAAATGCCCGATAATGCTACTTGGGACCCGGCAGATATTCGCTATAATACTATCCGTTGGATTAATACTGTGGATGGTTTTTTTGCGATGGGTCCATCCCGTGTTAATCCCTTAACTGGGGAAATTCTAGATGCAGATATTTTGATTGATGGTAGTTTTGTCCGGTTGTTAAAAAATGATTATCGGCAAATTATTCAACCTCAAAATTCACAAACTCGCACTTCTTTATCAGCATTAGTTAACAATGGGCGTTTGTGTGACAAAGGTAATCAAAAATCTCCCAAATCATTAGGCAATTTGTCTAAACTGGCGACAGATTATGATTTATGCTACGGCATGGAAGCATCTAATCAGTTAGCTTTTGGTTCTTTGGCAATCTCTATGTTAGGAAATAGTCCACCAAGTCCAAAGGAGTTAAAAGATTATATCCATCAATATTTACGTTTAATTATTACCCATGAAGTTGGTCATACTTTGGGTTTACGGCATAATTTCCGGGGTAGTACCTTACTCTCTCCTGTTGAGATGAATAATCCAGAAATTACCCAGACTAAAGGGATGACAGCATCGGTTATGGATTATATTCCTCCTAATATTGCTCCTGATGGTGTCAAGCAGGGAGATTATTTTCCCAATCAGGTGGGACCTTATGATGAATGGGCAATTGAGTATGGTTATAGTCCTAGTCAAGCGACAACTACCCTGGGAGAAAAGTCGTTTTTAGCAGCAATTGCAGGACAATCTAATCAACGGGAATTGAGTTATGCTCCTGATGAGGATTTATCTAATAGTGATCCAACTGTGAATCCTTGGGATCATAGTGGTAATGTATTGGTTTATTCTCAGTCACAATTGGCCAATGCGCGGCGGATGTGGGAACGATTAAATAAGGGATATACTATAGATGAAGAGAGTTCCAGCGATGTAGAAGAGCGTTTCAATAGTATTTTGAGGAATTATTTACAGAATTTATACTATACCAGTAAATATATTGGTGGTCAGTCTTTTTACCGAGTTAAACCAAGTGATACTAAAGGACAATTACCATTTGTTCCTGTGTCGGTAGAACAACAGCGACAAGCATTGATGACAATGCAAAAGTATGTTTTTGCGGAAGATGCTTTGAAATTTCCCCCGGAATTACTGAATAAGTTAGTACCTTCGCGGTGGTTACATTGGGGGACTAGTATTCAGCAAGGACGGTTAGATTATCCGATTCATGATTTAGTCTTGTTGGTGCAGACTGCCGTGTTGCGGGATTTATTGGCAAGCGATCGCCTCACTCGTCTCAAGGATTTAGAATTAAAAAGTGAACCAGGAAAATCTCTCACCTTGCCAGAATTATTTGATACTTTACAATCTGGGATTTGGTCGGAAGTTCTGCAACCCCAAGGTAAATTACAAATTTCTAGTTTGCGGAGAGGTTTACAACGGGAATACCTGGAAATAATGATGGAAATGGTATTGCGAAAAGAATCTGTTCCTGAAGATGCCCGAACTTTAGCTTGGTATAAACTCAAGCAGTTAAATAGTAAATTAAAACGGGTAAATTCTGAAGATGAATATACTCAGGCTTTCTTATTAGAAACACGCGATCGCATTGAGAAAACCTTAAATGCACCACTAGTAGGGAATTAATTTTTTTACTCTGCGTCCTCTGCGCCTCTGCGGTTAGATAAATTCCAGAGTTAATGGGCGCAGTTCCTGCGCCCTTACAGATTCTTTTTAATGATGGTGATGGTGGTGAGTAATAGCTGATTGTGAATTAACAGCCATTCCTTCCGTTTCCATCAACTCTGCTATATGTGCATTTGCCCATTCAGCAGCCATAGCTAAAAATTGTGGATCATCATTAACACAAGCCATTTGTAAATAATCTACATCTGGATGTTGTTTTTCCAAATCATGAATAATGTGATGCACATCTAACAAAGTTTCATGATTTTCTGTAGCAAAACCAATGGGCATAAATAGCAATACCTTTGCACCCAATTGAATCAAATTTTGAGCAGCTTGGGTAGCATTGGGTTGAGTCCATTCAATTAACGGTGTATCGTGGTTCAACCAACCCACAGAAATTAATGGGTAATTGTTAATTAACTTATTTCTGACTAACTCATACATGGCTTGACTTTCATCAATCCCAGAGGTAAAGCCTTTCGCTTTGTGGGGACAACCATGATTCATCAAGATAATCCCAATTTGCGAAGGTAAATAACCTGTAGCCAAATCAGTATGAATTTTTTCTTCTACCAAATGCGCCATTAAATCAATATATTTTGGCTCATTGTAGAACGAGGGAATGTATTTTTGGGCTTTAATCCAATGTTCATCACCATCAGCTAATTCTACCAGAGCATTATTCACCTGTTCAATCGCAATACCACTGGTAAAAATGGAATCAACAACCAATAATGGATAAATCAGCAGTTTGCTAAAGCCTTGATCTTTAATTTCGGCTAAAACTTGGTTTGGTAAAAAAGGAGCGCAGAAGTTAAAAGCTTTAAAAACTTGAACACCATTACCCCATTTATGTTGTAATTCGTGTTCAATACCCGCTCTTTGTCTTTCAAAAATGGCATTATGAGGGGAAATAAAATCATGATGTGTGTGTCCCCATTCATGACGATCGAATAATGCCAAAAGCTTTGCTAAAGGGGGATAAATCCAAGTGGGAACAGGAGCGAATTTAGCCGTCAGTAAATTTAAAGCTTGTTCGTTATAGTTAGCAAAATCTTCATAGCTTTCAACTTCGCCATAGCCCATAAGTAACACGGCTACACGGTCTTTACTGGGTAGATGATCGTGGCTATGGGTAGCGTGCAGTTTTTCGGGGGTTGCAACCACAATGAGTTCCTCAAGATAACCAAAACAGAGAGACAAGCCTAGACAATTACTAGATTATCTCTATCAATTTGTAGCATAATATCCTATCCAGGGGGATGGGATAAAAATAAAAATAAAAATACACATCTACATGAATAAATTAACCTGTGCAAAAGGCTCCCTACCCCAACTCCCCCCACTCCCCCCACTCCCCCAACTCCCCCAACTCCCCCCACTCCCCCAACTCCCCCCACTCCCCAACTCCCCAACTCCCCCAACTCCCCCACCCCCCACTCCCCACTAACGATAGAATTAAAATATATTGTTCACTATCAAGCCATCAAAAACCATGCCGTCTGATATTGCTGTCGAGAAGAAAAAATTAAAAAATCCACCTTTGCAAATGCACTACTTAGGCGATCGCGTTTTGCGTCAACCGGCAAAGCGGGTTACTAAAATAGATGACGAACTCCGCCTACTAGTGCGCGAAATGCTGCAAACTATGTATAGCTCAGATGGCATTGGTTTGGCTGCACCTCAAGTTGGCATCAATAAACAACTTATCGTTATTGACTGCGAACCAGATCAACCTAATCATCCGCCATTAGTGTTAATTAACCCTACCATTAAACAGGTTAGCAGTAAGCTCTGTGTGGCTCAGGAAGGGTGCTTAAGTATTCCTAATGTCTTTCTAGATGTAAAACGTCCAGAAGTGGTAACAATCGCCTATAAAGACGAATATGGTCGTCCCCAAACATTAACAGCAGGTGATTTACTCGGTCGCTGTATTCTTCACGAATTGGATCACCTTAATGGTGTGGTATTTGTAGATCGTGTAGAAAATTCCTTGACTTTAAACGAAGAGTTATCTAAAAATGGCTTCTCGTATCAGGCAGTGAAACCAGTAGTATAGGGTGGTCTAGTAGTGTATTTAACTCCAAAAAGCGGTTTATTTTTAGGTGGTGCTTGTGTTGCAGCGATCGCCGCTGTTGGTTCAGTTTTTGAATTGAGTTATGGAGAACCAGATTTTGGTGTCCCAACCACTGCCATTATCCTAGCTTTGAGCATTCCTCTCACCGTATTCTTTTTTATTGCCGCAGTGAGGGATGCACGAGATAATATAGGATAAGCATCAGGTATATGAAAAAGGTAAGAGGATGAATGAGGAATGCACACTTCACCCTTTTACCTTTTATTTTTTACTAAGTAATTGATGATTATAAATCATGAAAATTCAACTAAAACCAGAAACTGAAGAACTGATCCAGTCCTATATTGCCACAGGTCATTATACCAATGCCGACGATGTGATAATTAAAGCACTTAAAGTGTTATCGGAGTGGAAAAAAGAGGATCAGGAATGGAAGGAACACGCAAAAAAGTCGCTGTAGGACTTGCCCAAATTGACCGAGGTGAAGTGGTTAGTAGTGATGTTGTTATGGCTAGATTACAAGAAAAAATTAGAATTGCTCGTGAGAATAAAAAATAATGGAGTATATTCTATCTGTAGGGGCAAGTCAGGACATAGAATCTTTATTTTTGGATTTAGATCAATAAAATAGAATCATGCTACCAACTTCTACCCCCATACTCCGACTTTCCCAAGGACATCTAAACTTACTCGCAGCTTGTCCCCGTAAATTCCAACATAGCTACTTAGAACAACTAAATACTCCTCTAGATCCTAAACACGAAGAATATCAAATTTTAGGTAGTCGGTTTCACTTGCTTATGCAGCAGCGAGAAATGGATTTACCTATTAATAAATTACTACAAGCAGATCCTCAATTACAAAATTGGATGACTGACTTTAGCAAAATTGCTCCAGAAATATTTATAACTAATATTCATAATCAAACTTTTCGAGAAAGCGAACATTATCGAACATTACAAATTGGTAATTATCTCCTGACTGTCATTTATGATTTATTAATTGCTGACCAAAATCAATCTCAAATTCTCGACTGGAAAACCTATCCCCAACCACCAAAAAGAGCAACATTAGCTGAAAATTGGCAAACAAAACTTTATCTGTACGTCATGGCAGAAACTAGCAACTATTTATTAGAAAATATTTCCCTAACCTACTGGTTTGTGCAATCAAAAGAGCAAACTAAAAATATTAAATTTTGTTATAATCAGAAAGAACATCAGAAAACAGCACAGGAATTAAATCAACTATTAGACAATCTCACACAATGGGTAAAAGATTATCAGAATAATATATCATTACCACAAATTGCCAAATCTCAGAAAATATGTGAATCTTGTCAATATGCCATGAGGTGTCAACGTCAAAAAATCACACAAGCAACAGAAGATATTAACCAGCAATTTCCTAATTTAGAAAATATTGCTGAAGTATCACTTTAAATTAATGAATAAGATTGTCTCACGCAAAGGCGCAAAGGCGCAAAGAAAGAAATACAGAAGTTAGAATGTGGTTTAAAATGGAATGGATTTTAACAGGAACGGAACAACCTCCTGATTGGTTTATCGAATTAGTGAAAAAATACGTACCAACAACAGGTGGTAACTTTGCTGCTCAATTATTTTGGCAACGGGGAATTCAAGATCAAGAAAAGTTAGCGGCTTTTATTAATTATCAAAGTTATCAACCTGCCAATTCTTTTGAATTTGGACAAGAAATGAATTTGGCTGTACAACGGTTAATAACTGCGGGGAAAACAGGAGAAAAAATTGTTATTTGGGGAGATTTTGATGCCGATGGAATTACCTCGACTGCGGTATTATGGGATGGTTTAGGTGAATTTTTTCAGCAACATCGTCAATTAAGTTATTATATTCCCAATCGTTTAATAGAATCTCATGGTTTAAATCAGCCAGGAATTGATAATTTAGCCGCCCAAGGTTGTAAATTAATTATTACTTGTGATACAGGCAGTACAAATATTTCAGAAATCATCTATGCCCAAAATTTAGGGATAGATGTAATTGTGACTGACCATCATACATTACCACCAGAACGCCCTCCGGTTGTTGCCATTATTAACCCGCGTTATTTAGCAAAAGAACATCCTTTATATCATCTTTCTGGTGTGGCAGTTGCTTATAAATTGGTGGAAGCATTATATATAAGTTTGCCAGATATTCCCGAACATCCATTAACAGATTTATTAGATTTAGTAGCAGTAGGATTAATTGCCGATTTAGTCCAATTAAGTGGTGATTGTCGCTATTTGGCACAGTTGGGAATTCAACAATTACACACAGACTTTAAAAAAATCCCATCAGCCAGAAGAAGACCAGGAGTGGGGAAATTATTAGAATTATGCCAGAAAAGTGGCGATCGCCCCACAGATATTTCCTTTGGTTTGGGACCCCGCATTAACGCCGTTAGTCGCATTCATGGTGATGCTAGTTTCTGTATAGAATTATTAACCAGTAGAGATATGCAGCGTTGTCAACAACTTGCAGAAGAAACAGAATTAGCTAATTCCCGTCGCAAATCTTTACAAAAAGATGTCCAAGTCCAAGTTACTAAAAAACTCAGTCAATTAGACTTATCAACCACCAGCGTCATCGTTTTAGAAGATCCTCAATGGGCAGGTGGTGTTTTAGGTCTGGTTGCCGGACAAATTGCCCAAGAAATAGGGCGACCGACAATTTTGTTAAGTACAGAAGCAAAAGAAAATAAGACGGATTCTAGCCCATCTCTAGCACGAGGTTCTGCCCGTTCCATTAACTCCGTTGATTTATATCAATTAGTTCAAGAACAAGCCCATTTATTACATCGTTTTGGAGGACATCCCTTTGCTGCGGGTTTGAGTTTATTAGTAGAAAATATCCCCCTATTTACAGCCGCCATTAACCAGAAATTACGTCAATCTTTAGGAGGAATAAATCTCACTCCAACAGTGCAAGCTGATTTGGTGGTGACAGTTGCCGATTTAGGCAAAGATTTATTTTTAGAATTAAAACTATTAGAACCCTGTGGAATGGGCAATCCTATCCCCAAATTATTAATCAAAAACTGTTGGTTTGAAAATTCTTGGCATAAAAATCAAGAAGATTTAAAAGGAAATAAAATCCAATATATTAAAACTGACTTCAATATTCGAGATAATTCTACCAACAATCCGTTTCCGGGGATTTGGTGGGGACACTATAAAGAAGAATTGCCTATTGGTAGATGTGATTGTATTGCCGAAATTGATTTTAACAGCTTTAAAAAACGTTATGAAATTAGATTAATCGCCGTCCGTCCTAATACGGAAAGTGAATTAAAAACCAAAAATTCAGCATTAATTTTAGATTGGCGAAATCAGGAAAATTTAACCGAACTAACCTCAGAAAAATCATTATTAATTATGCAAGATTGCCCTACTAATTGGGATAATTTACGTTTGTGGGTAAAGCAATCACTAAATCAGAAAAAACAATTAGTTATTGCTTGGAAAAAACCCCATAATTTAGCTCCCAAGGACATTTGGTTAACTTTATTAGGCATTTCTAAATACCTGAGTCGAAAAAATCAACCTGTTACCCAAGTCCAACTTTTAGAGAAACTAGGTATTAGTGATCAAACCCTATATTTGGGTTTTCAAGCATTAAAATATTTAGGATTTATCATCCAACGTCAAGATAATCATCTACAAATAATCTGGGATTCCACATATCATTACCAACCAGCAGATCATGTTATTAACAAATTTTTAGCCGCAGTCAGAGAAGAACAATTTCAACAAGATTATTTTTTTCATGTGCCTTTATCTATTATTATTGCCATGATTGGTGAATAATCTCATTTCGTAAGTTGGGTTGACGGATGTTATACTCAAAACGGCTAGAAGCTGGACTTTTTTATCATACAAAGAACAGCCGATGCTCTGAAATCCTTCAGTGACCCTGATATATTAGTTGAAATCAGCGAACTAGATCAATTAATTGCGGACATCAGTAAAAACCTTTAATTAAGCCCCAAATATCGCGGTAGGCACGGGGGTGCTACCCCTACACTAAATCCAATTTTTCTGTATCATTAATTTTTTCTACCTACTTAACAGGTAACGGGTTTGGTAGGGGTGGAGGTTCTCAAACTTCTGCCCCTATTTAATGGTTACAGTTTTTAATAGATACCCAACTAGAGTCTGCTATGGGAGAACCATCTTCACCTAGCAAGCTGTAGTGTTCCTTTTTCCAAATTGGCGCATTATGTTTGAGTGTATCAATAGCATACTCACAAGCGGCAAAAGCCTCACCACGATGGGGACAACCCACAGCCACAACCACACTAATTTCCCCAACTAATAATCTGCCAATGCGATGATATATTACCACCCGACTCACATCAGACCATTGATGGCGAATATCATCAGCAATTTGATAAAATACCTGTAAAGCCATCGGTTCATAAACCTGATATTCCAAAGCTACCACAGACTTACCATCAGTTTGATTACGAACCATACCACTCATCAGTACCACAGCACCATTAGCAGGATTATCTGCTTTACTGTAGATTTCTTCCACAGACAATGGTGCTAATGTAATCCCAAAACCATCTTCAACCCTGGGTTTAGTTGTAATCATACATTCTCCTCATAAAAATCCTCAAATTTATTCATCCGCGTTTATCTGCGTTTATCTGCGTTTAATAATTATTCTATAAGTTTATAGTGTGGGTAGTTTAAAAACCGTAAAATCAGTTAAACTAATTTTTTCAACTATTCATAAAAACCACAATTATCTCATGCAAGTGCAACTCAGTGGATCTAAAAATCCCCTTGCGTATCTGCTATTAATTGCTCCTTTTTTCCTTTGGGGTACAGCAATGGTGGCAATGAAAGGCGTAATTCCTCATACTACACCCCTATTTATGGCTGGAGTCAGATTGATACCTGCGGGAGTATTAATTCTCATAGTGGCTGCATTCATGGGTAAACCCCAACCTCAAAGTTGGTTAGGATGGTTGTGGATTATTATATTTGCTTTGGTTGATGGTACATTATTTCAAGGCTTTTTAGCCGAAGGTTTAGTCAGAACCAATGCCGGCTTAGGTTCAGTGATGATAGACTCCCAACCCTTAGCAGTCGCTTTACTTTCACTCTGGCTATTTCAAGAACATATTGGTTTATGGGGATGGTTGGGGTTAGGTTTGGGAATTACAGGAATTAGTCTGATTGGTTTACCCCAAGAGTGGATTTTTCATCTTTTTGACTCAGGAATCACCATTTCCATAGATAATTGGCAAGAGTTATTTAATCGTGGTGAGTTATTAATGTTACTCGCTGCTTTATCAATGGCTGTGGGAACAGTGATGATTCGGTTTGTTTGCCGCTATGCAGATCCGGTAACGGCTACAGGATGGCACATGATTATCGGTGGCTTGCCTTTGTGGGGAATTTCTTCAGTATTAGAATCTCAACAGTGGGAAAATCTTGTCCTATCGGACTGGATGGGATTAGGTTATGCTACTGTATTTGGCAGTGCGATCGCTTACGGATTATTTTTCTACTTTGCCTCTAGTGGTAATCTCACCAGTTTAAGTTCTCTGACTTTTCTCACACCCGTTTTTGCTTTAATATTTGGTTATATTTTTCTCAATGAAGTCCTGACTACTATTCAATGGTTTGGGGTTTTTCTTACCTTAATCAGTATTTATTTAATTAACCAACGGGAAAATATCGGCGGAAATCAGAAACCTACTATCACCGATACAAATACCACATCTACTCAGAATTTAACAACCGCCAGTAATTCTCTTGATGTCTAACATTCAAAATCTCAAATCTACCCTCCTACCCCCACCCCTCAAACCCGGTGATTTACTGCGCGTCATTGCCCCCAGTGGTGCATTGCGAGAAGTTGAAGCTTTTAATCAAGGTGTGGAAATTTGGAAGTCGCACGGCTATCGGATTAAAATTGGCGACAATCTCAATGATAGACATGGTTATCTAGCTGGTACAGATGCCCACCGTCGTCAACAATTAGCCACAGCATGGCAAGATCCCGAATGTCAGGGAATCCTCTGCGCGAGAGGTGGTTTTGGTAGCACCCGGATTTTAGAAGATTGGACTTGGCAAGAAAATACCATTACCCCTAAATGGTTAATTGGCTTTTCTGACATTACAGCCCTGCTTTGGAGTCTCTACAACGCCGGGATTGCCAGTGTACATGGTCCCGTCATGACTACCCTAACCAATGAGCCAGAATGGTCAATCAAGCGGTTATTGGACATAGTAGAAGGTCGGGCGATCGCACCTTTAAAAGGTTGTGGTTGGGGTGGTGGTACAACTACAGGAATCTTACTTCCTGGTAATCTCACAGTCGCTACCCATCTTTTAGGAACACCGATTTTACCCAACCTTGATGGTGTCATCTTAGCCTGGGAAGATGTCACAGAAACACCTTATCGCATTGATAGAATGTTGACACAGTGGCGGTTGAGCAGGGCTTTATCTAAAGTTCGTGGTATTGCTTTGGGAGGGTTTACCAAGTGTGAAGCCCCACCTCACATACCTAGTTTTACTATAGAGGAAGTTTTGCGCGATCGCTTGGGTGATTTAGGTATTCCCATAGTTTCTAACCTCCCCTTTGGTCATGATAGCCCCAATGCTGCTTTACCTGTGGGTGTAAAAGTAACCCTAGATGGAGACAATGGGATATTGAGCTAGTAGTCTGTCAACCCGAAAATGAGGGGTGAAGGCAAGCAGGGGAGGTTGGGGAGGTTGGGGAGGTTGGGGAGGTTGGGGAGGTAGAGGAGGTAGGGGAGGTAGAGGAGGTAGGGGCGCAGGGCCTGCGCCCTTTCTCAGCAAGTCAGAAGGAAGAATTAGAGTGACGCAAGAATAATATTAAATCTGGGCGTTGCTGATTAAGGGTATGAATTTTAGTCTCACGCAAAGGCGCAAAGACGCAAAGGTAAGAGTTTCAAAGATTCAATTTGGGAATTTCATACCTCGATTCAGCAACGCCAAATCTGAAAATTTTTGGGTTTTTCTAGGATTTTATGAAGTAATTTATGCCTTCTACCGACATTGTTTCGATAATATCAGCCGCTTTTTTTAAACCACCGCTGTTTTTTAAAGTATGTGATATCCGATTCGTGGCTTCTTGATAAGTAGAATCAGCAAGTAAACTATTAATTTTTCTCGTTACTTCATTACTATCAAATTTTTGTTTGTTTAACCTTAAAGCAACTCCAATATCTACAAGACGAGCCGCATTATAATGTTGATCTCCAAAAAAAGGTAGAGCTAATATTGGTTTAGAAAAATACAAAGATTCGTTAATACTATTCATACCACAATGACTCACAAAAAGTACAACGTTGGCATGGGAAAGAACTGCTTGTTGAGGAACAAAATTTTCGATACGAAAAGAATCTGGCAAATTAGAAATATGATGATGTTGGTTTGCTGGTAATGACCATAAAACTTTTAATTTAGTATTTTTCAACCCCGTTAATAAGGCTTGAAACTGCCATTTTTCAATATTTACAAGCGTACCAAAAGCAACATATATAATGCCATTTGTTCCTTGTTTATCGTCTAACCATTGACTTAAAGAAGAACTAAGAGATGGAGGTGTTTTCGGAAAAATTGGCCCTACCATTTGTACCCAAGAAGGTAATTCTCTAGAAATTTCAATGCCAAAAGATGTCCCGACTATGATTAAATTTTTATCGTAAAGATTATTTAACTTTTTATTATTAGTATAACTTTGGCGCACTTGATTCTGTTTATTGGTATTAATTATAACATCAGGTAGGGATAAAATTGGACTGAGAAAATTAAGACAGCGTTCCCATAAGTTCATGTTCATAGAATAAGATGTCCCAAACTGTGGATCTTTGCTACTTTTTTTGACAAAATTGCCTAAAAATCTAGTTTGAATAACATAAGGTATATTCATTTGTTGGGCTAAATCCATTGCTGGAATCACAGCCCGATCAATAATTAATAGATCAGGATGATATTTTTCAAAAATAGGAATTAAACTTTTATACATGGGAGAATATAACTTGATAAAGTGTTGCCACATCATATTTTCACCACGTAAATTGTTTTTCTCTTGAGAAACATTTCCCCAGAAATTTTCTGGTTGATTATCATTGTTATTTTCTGTTTCAGTTAGCCTGATTTCCCAAGGAATAAATTCAGCACCAGTTGTAGCTATCCAGTTCTTGGCAACTTCAGAAATAACAAATTTAACTGGATATCCTCGTTCAACTAGTTCTTGGGTGATCGCTATCATTTGATTGGTGTGTCCCCTTAATGGTAGGGAAACAAACATGATATTTTTTTTCATTGTTTTTAACTAATACACTTCAGTAAGTTGGCGTTAAAAATTGTCGTTATGGTAAGGGAACAGGGAACAGATAAGAACCTAAAGTTTCAGAATTTAAAGCTAAGTTAAAAAGGGATGTTTTGAAAAGATGCGTAGCACGAAGTATACAGCATCCTTGCTTACATCTCACTATCAGTAAGGGTGGGTTTCTCCTGACTCCTGCTGTAAATCTTGAAGGTTAAAAATAGGCGAACCAAGCGTTATAATATGCGAGTTATACCTAATTTCAGGGAACTTTTGTTCAACTTCAAAAATGTCTAGTATAAATTTTGACCCTAAGCCTACAATCTCGATTATTCTATCTACTTACAATCGAGCAGAATACTTAAATGATTGCATAAACAGTGTACTTCAACAAACTTTTCAGGATTTTGAATTAATTGTAGTTGATGATGGTAGCCAAGATCATACTTTTGAAATTGTCAATGATTACTTACGAAAATTTAATCATATCCGTTATCTTAAACATCAGAATCGGAAATTAGCTTATGCCAGAAATGCGGGTATTCAAGCATCTTTTGGCGACTATATCACATTTCTTGACAGTGACGATACCTATAAACCCAATCATCTACAGTCACGGTGGGAATTTATGCAAGCTAATCCAGAGATTGATTTGATTGTAGGTGGATTTGAAATTGCAGAAGAATTTTTTGTTGCTGATTATTTCCAACCTGATCAGGTAATTAGCATTAGAGAGTGTATTGCGGGGGGAACATTTTTTGGAGAAAGACGCATATTTTTTGAATTAAAGGGATTTAATAATATTGCTTACGGAGAGGACGTTGATTTATGGGAGCGGGCTGAAAAAATTTTCAAGACTCAGAAAATTAAAGAGCCAGAAACCTATGTTTATACTAGAGCAGAAGATAGTATCACCAAAGTTTTTCTAGATGAAATTTCCTCTGCCAATTAACATATCTACTATCTGAATTTTGAAGTGAGATTGACAAGCCAATGGCAGGATTTACCAATGATTGCAGTTAGAGGTTTAAGTTGATTTTTTCGGCGTTGCTGATTAAGGGTATGAATTTTAGTCTCACGCAAAGGCGCAAAGACGCACTGAGGTTTGAGTTTTAAAGGTTCAATTTGGGAATTTCATACCTCAATTCAGCAACGCCATTTTTTCAATTGCATCTATAAAATATTTTAGATATTTCTATTTTAAAGAAAGTTATTTTTAGATGCAATTAATTAATCAGATCTGTAAATTGTCGTCAATTATCTAGTCTGTTTATGTAAGTTGTAAATTGACTATTTTTGGAGATTGGATAGTATTTGTGTGAATTGTGGGAGAATATGTTAGAATTATAGCAAAATATGACAACTATTCAAAGTTAATTTGACATAATTTTGTCTTTTGTCAAGTTGAAGCCTAAAATCTACATTTTTTTGGAGTTTTCGAGTTTATGACAACCTCACAGGAGAGGATTATCCCGACGGATTTGCGAGGTGAAATGTCGCGGTCTTATCTAGAATACGCCATGAGCGTCATTGTAGGTCGGGCGCTGCCAGATGCTAGGGATGGACTCAAACCTGTGCATCGTCGCATCCTCTATGCCATGCACGAACTGGGTTTACTACATGATCGCCCCTTCAGGAAATGCGCCCGTGTGGTCGGGGAAGTGCTGGGTAAATATCACCCTCACGGTGACACGGCAGTGTATGATGCCCTGGTGCGGATGGCGCAGGATTTTTCCATGCGATCGCCTCTCATCAGTGGACATGGTAACTTTGGTTCAGTGGACAATGATCCGCCGGCAGCAATGCGGTACACAGAATGTCGTCTGCACGCCTTAACCAGTGTTGCCCTCCTCCAAGATATTGAAGCCGAAACCGTAGACTTTGCCGATAACTTCGATGGTTCTCAACAAGAACCCACAGTTTTACCCTCCCGCATTCCCCAACTGCTGTTAAATGGTTCTTCGGGAATTGCTGTGGGAATGGCGACAAATATTCCCCCACATAACTTGGGAGAATTGATTGATGGATTAGTAGCCCTAATTCACAATCCCGAAATCACTGATATGCAGCTAATGCAGTATATTCACGGTCCCGACTTCCCGACTGGGGCGCAGATTTTGGGGGTGAGTGGCATTAAAGAAGCTTACACCACTGGACGCGGTTCAATTACCATGCGGGGTGTTGCCAATATTGAAACCCTTACCCAACGCAACCGTCCAGAACGGGAAGCAATCATCATTACCGAATTGCCTTACCAAACCAATAAAGCGGCATTAATTGAAAAAATTGCCGAATTGGTAAATGATAAACGCATTGATGGTATTTCCGATATCCGGGACGAGAGCGATCGCGACGGCATGAGAATCGTTATAGAATTAAAACGAGATGCCTATCCCCGCGTCGTTTTAAATAACCTTTATAAACAAACCCCCCTTCAAGCCAATTTTGGGGCAAATATGTTGGCACTAGTCAACAGTGAACCCCAAACCCTGAACCTCAAACGTTTCCTCAGCGTCTTCCTAGATTTCCGCATTCTCTCCATTGAACGCCGGACTCGCTATGAACTAAGGAAGGCACAGGAACGAGATCACCTATTGCAAGGTTTATTAATTGCCCTATCACGATTAGATGCAATTATTGTTTTAATTCGTCATGCACCGGACGCACCCACAGCCAAAGGGGAATTAATCACCACTTACGGACTGTCGGAAGTGCAAGCAGACGCAATTTTGCAAATGCAACTACGGCGATTAACAGCCTTAGAAGCTGATAAAATTCGCCTCGAACACGACGATTTACAACTTAAAATTAGCGATTTAGAGGATATTTTAGCCAGACGGGAACGGGTGCTAGAAATCATCGAAACGGAAATCAGCCAAATCAAAACTAGCTTTGCCACACCCCGGAGGACAGTAATTACTCATGGGGAAGGAGACATAGATGATATTGACTTAATTGCCAACGAAAAAGCAATTATTCTTGTCACCGAACAAGGTTACATCAAACGGATGCCCGTCAACACCTTTGAATCCCAAAGCCGTGCCACCAGAGGCAAAGCCGGTGCGAAAGTCAAAGATGATGATACCATCGAGCATTTCCTCACCTGCTGCGACCATGATAGTATTTTATTCTTTAGCGATCGCGGAGTCGTCTACTGCCTGAGAGCATATCAAATTCCCGTGAGTTCTCGCACCAGTCGCGGCACACCCATTGTGCAAATGTTGCCCATTCCCAAAGAAGAAAAAATTACCTCCATTGTCCCCGTAGACGAATTTAGCAGCGAAGAATATCTCGTCATGCTCACCAAAGGCGGTAACATCAAAAAAACTGTCCTAGAAGCATTTAGCCACATTCGCGCCAACGGATTAATTGCTATATCCTTAGAAGAAGGCGACCAACTGCGCTGGGTCAGAAGAGCCAGAGTTGAAGACAGCATAATTATCGGCTCACGTCAAGGTATGGCTATTCACTTCCGCTGCACCCATGATCAACTGCGTCCCCTGGGGAGAGCCACTCGTGGTGTAAAATCCATGAAACTCAAAAACAAAGACGAACTCATCGGCATGGATATCCTGCCAGCAGCTATTCTCGACACCTTGGACACAGGTACAGAAGCAGAAATCGAAGAAACTGTAGAAATCGAAAATAGCGAAGAAACCGCAGAAATTGTAGAAACCGCAGAAATTGCCGAAATCGAAAATAGTGAAGAAATCGTAGAAGTCACCAACACCAACAGTATTGGACCCTGGGTATTAGTCATTACCATGGGCGGTTATGGTAAGCGCGTTCCTGTTTCCCAATTCCGACTGCAAAACCGTGCTGGACAAGGTTTAATGGCTACCAAATTCAAAAACCGCAAAACCAAAGACAAACTCGCCACCTTAAGAATTGTTAACAGCGACGACGAAATCATGATGGCCACCAATCGTGGTATTATTATTCGTCAAGCCGTCAATGCCATTTCTATTCAATCAAGATCAGCTACTGGAGTTAAAGTGCAGCGTCTGGACGAAGATGATGCCATTACTGGAGTTGCTATTGTTCCCCCTGACACGGGTGATAATGGAGAACTAGAAGAAGCAGAATAGACAATTAACAAGATCCCCGACTTCTCTAAGAAGTCGGGGATCTGAATTCCTTTAGGTGCTTTAGGACACAAGGAGATGAGCAAACTCGGACAGCAAAAGATATCCAAATCCATCATATATTATACCTTATCTCTCCTCGGTGGCATACTCATGGGAGTAACCGTAGCCCCTATTGGTGCATGGTTCTTGGCCTGGATTGCCCTTGTTCCCTTGTGGATATTAGTTATTAACTATACATCCAAAACAGATCCCCCTGCCCCCCGCCCCCTGCCCCTTGCCCTGCTTTGGGGTATCGGTTATCACGGAGTTGCTCTGTCATGGATTACAGGGATTCATCCTATGGATTGGTTAGGTGTTCCTTGGTTGCCTAGTTTAACTATTACCCTCCTTTGTTGGGCATTTATTAGCCTGTGGGGAGGAATATTAGTTACTGTTTGGGCGGCTTTAATGGTGCGTCTAGATAGGGGAAATCCTTGGTTGCGTGTTCTATTTGGTACAGCTATTTGGTGTGGGTTAGAAAGTCTCTGGAGTGCTAGTCCTCTATGGTGGAGTTCTCTGGCTTACACTCAATCACCGCAAAATCTGGTAATTTTACATTTAGGACAGCTTTCTGGTCCGAATTCTGTCACGGCGGTAATTGTGGCGTTTAATGGTTTAATTGCGGAATATCTCACGCAAAGGCGCAAAGGCGCAAAGGAAGAGGGGAGTTTAGGGAAAGGTTTTGTTAATGGTTATTTAATTTTGGCTGTTTCCTTATTAATTATTTCTCATTTTATCGGCTTTATTCTCTACACTGCACCCCTAAATCTAACCTCAAGTACGGCTTTAAAAATTGGTGTTATTCAAGGTAATATTCCTAATAAAATTAAGGTTCTTCCTCAAGGTTTACGTCGGGCGATTACTGGTTATACTGAAGGATATTTAAATTTAACTAATCAAGGTGTGCAAGCTGTTCTTACCCCGGAGGCTTCTATACCTATTTTTTCTCGTGATTTACTTCAAACTCCTTTGTTAGCTGCTATTCGAGAAAAGGGTGTAATAGCTTGGATAGGTGCATTTGGTGAAAGAGGAAATAGTTATACAAATAGTTTATTTACAGTTCTTGGTAATGGGGAAGTTACCAGCCGTTATGATAAATCTAAACTTGTACCATTAGGAGAATATATTCCTTTTGAAAATATTTTAGGTGGACTGATTCAACGGTTATCACCCCTAGAAGCACATCAAGTTGCGGGTAAAGCCCAGCAAATTTTTGATACTCCTTTTGGTAAGGTAATTGTTGGTATTTGTTACGAATCTGCTTTTGCGGAAAATTTTCGTTATCAAGCTTCTATGGGTGGGAAATTTATTCTCAGTTCGTCGAATGATGCCCATTATACGGCAGCAATGGCAGATCAACATCATGCCCAGGATATCATGCGGGCAATTGAAACTGATAGATGGGCGGTGAGGGCAACAAATACAGGCTATTCGGCATTTATTAATCCCCATGGGCAAACTCTCTGGAAATCGGCTTATAATACCTATCAAACCCACGCAGAAACTATTTATCCCCGTCAAACTCAGACTTTATATGTGCGTTGGGGTGATTGGTTAACTCCTTTATTGTTGGTTCTGAGTGCTTTGAGTCGGATATTCCAAAGCCTTGTACTTTTTTGTGATAAAAATCCGCGAAACCCTTATTACAGTAAATTGTCATCAAACCCGGAACAAGAACCCCGCCCCCAACCCCCTCCCCGCAAGCGATGAGGGGGCTAAGATGTACCTCATAAGATTGGAAATCGCTGTAATAAGGGACTTCCAAGAAATAAATTATCCTGATTAACGAACCACGGAGGCGCAGAGGACACAGAGGAATAAGGGTTTGAGGGATTTTTGCGTTGGGTGGTTTATCGGTTGTCAAGAGATTGCTTCCTTTCACTCGCAATGACAACTCATGCAGCACAGGTTTATTATATTAGAGACTTCCAATCAAAAAAATATCCCAAAATTTCTTGTGGTGCGGGCATACTATGGCTAACGCCACGCTACGCTATCGACAAGCTCAGTACAAGTCTTGCCCGCTAATCATCAAGGACGGGCAAGGATGCCCATCCCACAAAATTGGATCATTTTTTTTGTGGAGTTCTCTAAATGGTTTTAGCTTTACTCAGCCTGCCCTATTTATGAGAAAATCCTAGACAAAACAATCTGAGTTATGTCCGCAATTTCCCATATTTACCACCTCTTCAAGCAACGGGAGACATTCACCTGTAGCAATCATCATCAATAAATCCCCTTTTTCTCAGACATAAATATAGAAATTATGTCCTAACTTTTAGATCAAACCACTTGATTTTCTGAAATTAATTCGTAAAAATACAAATAAGTCTAACATCTTGTAGGCTCTCTTGGTGACAACTTAACCTTATCCAATATCTAGAGTCCGCTTGCGCGGACTTTTTTATTTATCTGGATATTTTTTACATTTTTATCTCAGTTTTTAACTTTTCAATTTGTTGATTAAAGTATGATTCTTGATGTTTAAGTTGTTGTGCTATTGCTAATCCCTTCTGAAATGCTGTTAATGCTTGGTTATATTCTCGCCGTTCTATATATAAGTTGCCAATTTGATCATAGGCTGACATTAAACCATAAAAATTGTGAGCTAATGTTTGTATTTCCAAAAGAATTGCGCCAGTTTGCAAGGCTGCATCTACTTGTTTTTGTGACCGATAAAAAGCAACTAATTTCTCTAGTGCTTCTCCAGCCCTAGCGTATTGCTCTAATTGCCATGCTGTAGTATAAGCTGCTTGATAATTATCGAAAGCCTGTTGTTTTAATGTGGGATTTTTTTGGGCTAGATATTCATAATTTGCTGCTATGGCTAATTTTAAAGCGGGAATTTCACCGAGATTTTGGTCACGAGTATAAAGAAGGACTAATTTATTTAATATATCTATTGCTGCTTGGGGTTGTTTTCCTCGCCCATAGATATAAGCTAATTGTTGTAAATATCCCAATTCATTAGTTTTATCACCCTGATTAACTGCCAAATTTAATAGTTTTTGGTAAGTATTGGCAGCTTGGTTATAATCAAACCAACTTAAATATAATTCTCCAATATTCTTTAAAGTCTCTATTTCTCCAGATGAGTCCTGTTGTTGTTTAACTAATGTTAAAACCTGTTCATAAGCTGATATTCCCAATTTAGGAAGACGGATTTTTTGATAAGCTTTACCCAGGAGTTGCCATAATTGTAAATCCGCGCTTTTTTGTTGTCCTATCTCCTTTTGAATTACTTGTAATCGCTGACTAATATATCGCACCTCGTCCCGTTCATTTTGATTCCAGGCGATTTCTCCCACCCCTGATAACGCTTCTATCTCAGCCAATGTACCTAAATAACGTCTTAATCGTAGTTCACGATTCCAAACCTCAAAGGCTTTCTTTCTGTCTCCTCCTTGTAGTGTCACCTGTGCCTCTTGATTTAACCCATCTAAATCTGTCCTTAATTTTTGCAATTCTGTTAATGTTAATTGGCGTTTATCTGGTAAATTTGGTAACAGTGGATCAGGTAAAATCATTTCTAGGGGATTGGGAGGAAACTTATCCATATTTTCAACTTTTTTTTCCTGGGCAAGGGTGCTAAAAATACACAAATGCCACACAATAATAGTGGTAATGATGAAAATAAAACGCTGTAGCATGGTGAGTTTACCTTTATTACACTAATTAAACGCAGCATTGCAGGTTATGAGATGACTTAATTTAGGTTATAAGCAAATATCAAGCTTTTCAAGTATTCTGATTTACTAACTTTTTATTTATTTCTTCTTCTTCCTGTTATTCAGCCTTATTCCTCCTGACTACTGACTCCTTTCTTAATTAATATGAGTAAAATAATTCCGGCAATTAGTGTGAAAAACTTTAGTTTTTACTACAGCAAGCAAAAAATCCTGGAAAGTCTGTCAATGGATATTCCCCAAAATAAAATTATTGCTATTATGGGACCTAGTGGCTGTGGGAAATCTACTTTTTTAAAGTCTCTCAACCGCATGAGCGATTTGGAGGGAGAAGTCCACACAGAAGGGAAAGTAGAGTTTTTTGGGCAAAATATTTATGAGAGACGGATTAATCTCAATCGTCTCCGTCGTCAAATTAGTACAATTTATTCCAAACCTAATCTTTTTCCCATGAGTATCTATGATAACGTTGCTTACGGGATTAAATTAGTTGGTTGGCGACCAAAACCAGAATTAGATGAAGTTGTGGAGTTAGCTCTTAAATCTGCGGATATTTGGGAAGAGGTCAAAAACAAGCTCTATAAGCCGGCTTTAGAACTATCTTGTGGTCAACAACAACGACTGTGTATTGCCCGCGCTTTGGCTGTAAAACCCCAAGTTATTCTCATGGATGAGCTTTGCAGTGGACTTGATCCCGTCACTACCACAAAAATTGAAGAACTCATTGAGTGTTTGCGTTCTGAATTGACAATTATCTTTATCTCTCAAAACATCCAACAAGTCTCTCGTCTGGCTGATTTCACGGCTTTATTTCAATACAATCAGAATCATGTGGGACGATTAAGAGAGTTTGCATCAACAAAAAAAGTCTTAGCTCAAGCTACAGATTATCGTACCCGCGATTATGCGACCAGTTATTCCCGGTAACTATACCAGGAGTCAGGAAGAAGAAAATTATTTACCAATTACCAATTCCCTGTTCCCTGTTCCCCGTTCCCTGTTCCCTATTTTAAAAATGAACGCAGCAGGAAAAAACTAGCAATGGATTTAGCATCTACAGGTTCTCCTACCAAAATGGCTTTTTCCAATTCTTCAGGAGTTAGTAATACTGTCTCAATATCTTCGTCTTCGTCTTGTGCTGGTGGTGTTTCTAGCTTTTCTAAATCTCTGGCAATAAAAGCATAGATAATTTCATCAGAATAGCCAGGAGCAAGGAAAAATTCTCCTAATTTATCCCACTGACGAGCATGATAGCCAGTTTCTTCTGCAATTTCCCGTTTGACTGTTTCTAAAGGATCTTCATTGGGTTCTACAGTTCCCGCCGGAAATTCCAATAATCTTCCCTGCACTGCAAACCGATATTGACGCACAAGTACCAGTTTACCGTCTGCGGTTATGGGTATAACCAGAGCGCCACCGGGATGACGAATACATTCCCATTCCCCTTCGGCTTTGTTGGGTAAACGCAAGCGGTTAACTTCAAAGTTGAACTTGCGTCCTTTATAAAACAAGCGTTGCTTGAGCAACTGTGGTAATTCTCTACCTAATGGCATAGTAAATTCTACCGTCTGTGAATACAGAGAACTTATACGGGGGTTTTCTGTTGTTATCAGTTCTTTTTGGATTGTAAAAATGGTAATTTTTCCACCCACTACAATAAATGTACATCATTTGTGTTGATCTCTAGTAGTAAATCTTGAATTACTCGTTGAGATATAGGGTCTATCCAATCTGGAGCAATTTCTGCCAGAGGGACTAAAACAAAGGCTCGTTCAGCCATGCGAGGATGGGGAATTTGTAGATTTGGTTGCTGTAAAATTAAGTCATCATATAATAATAAGTCTAAATCTAAGGTACGTGGACCCCAGTGTTCCTGACGCACACGCCCAAACTTTTGTTCAATGGTGAGTAATTGTGCTAATAAGGCTTGTGGTGAAATCTGCACTGATAATATCGCGCAACCATTTAAGTAGTCTGGTTGAGTTGGGCCTATGGCTTTGGTACGATACCAATGAGATTGGGCTTGTATGCTTATGCCTGATGTTTGGGCTAAGGTTTCTAAAGCTCCTGTGAAAATGGCTAGGGAGTTACCTATGTTACTACCAAGGGCGATCGCCGTTCTAGCCGCAGTTTGTACCATTCTTTAAGACTCCTACACACCTGGGTTTTTTGAATGTGGGATGTGATGTCCACAATAAGTGCAGAAATCACACACCTACAGTTCAAATATCATCAGGATTGATACCTAATGATCTTAAGTAAGTTGCTAATTTCTCCTTTTGTTGTCGTTCTTGTTCAGCCATTTCCTCTGCTTGTTGTTGGGCTAAAGTTGCTTGTTGGGCAATTTCCTCTGCTTGTTGTTGGGCTAAAGTTGCTTGTTGGGCAATTTCCTCTGCTTGTTGTTGGGCTAAAGTTGCTTGTTGTCTTGCGTCTTCTGCTTGTAAACGAGCTTGTCTTTCAACAATAGCCCTTTCATCACCAGTTAATAGCAAATTTCCCACATCATCCCACCAACGAACCCACGGTAAACCATCATTTTCTATTAAACCTAATTCCACACCCATAGGATAAATTGGAAAATGATTACGCTCGTTTGGTTGCATCTTTTCATAACGCCCATCAACTAAGCGATAAACTTCCAGTAATGCTTTTCTCGCTTCAAAAATTGCATAAAAAGGAATATGAATTGCTTGTTCATAAACCCAGAATTTACCAGCTTTTTCTGTTTCACTCGGAGGAGTTGCGTCTCTTTCTTCTGAACCATTTCCCGAAACAAACTCAATGGCAATTAATGGTGCGACAAACTCTTTCCATAATACATAGGAACGACGATATTCTCCATTGAGAAATGGTGGTACATTAGGCACATAAAACCAATCAGGAGCTTCTGCACCTTTTTCAGGTGGTTCAGTTAAACGCCAATAAATACCGCTATCTTGACCAATACAGTAGTTTCCATCTGGATGTAGTTTCTGTAATACTGGCTCAATGGAACTGGTTAAGACTATACTTTGTGGATGCTCCTGGAAATTTTTCACGAAAGTTCCGTCTGAATCTGGTAGTTGCGTATGATCTGGTAATGTGAATTTATTGGTGTGAATGTCTTGACTTGGGGGAGTAGTGGGATTAATCACTGCTTGAGTGGTTTCCATAGTAACTCCAGGATGTAAGTAGGTTGGCGTTAAAAATTGTCGTTATGGCAAGAGGCAATAGACACTCATGCAAGAGTGAAGAAGTTTTGAGCGATTTTACCTTTCTTCACATACCCTTAATTTTTTCTGTTGACCTAATCATATTGGTTTAATTTTAACAGTAGACACTAAAAAGTTGAAGTGTTTGAATCAGATAATTAAATTTAGCTTGATCATAGACAATCACAAGGGATTCCTAGGTCGCGCTTCGCTATCGCATTTTTTTGGGTCAAATTTGAGTGCTTGTTGCCAAGATGCGATCGCTTCTCTCCATTCTCCTTGCAATGCCGATAATTTCCCCGCTAAGGCATGAAAGTCTGCATGACTATAATACAAAGCTAAAGCTTGATTGTTGTGCATTGCTGCTTCTGGATAACGCTTTTTTGAAAACAGATCCAGGGCTTGTCTGTGATACCAGATAGCTTGGTCATGGAGAGTAATCAAGTCGGACAAATCGGCTTTACAGCGTCTACAAGTTGGAGAGTGGGGAGGCAATGGAGAAGTCTGGCTGTCAGTTTCTCCCCCTTGCGTCCCTACTGCCCTTGTCGGACGATAAATTGCTCCACAAACAGGACATTTCATAATTACTACTCTCTATTTCCTATTCATCATTCGTACTAGCGTAGTACAGCAAATCTGAGAGTTCTTCTTGTAACTGGGATAATTCTGGACTCTTGTTAGCACTGGCATTTTCAATCTGGGCTAATAAGTCTTGTAATTCCTCTGCTTGTTCAGAATCTAGTGTGGGCAGTGTTTGTTGAGCGCGGTCTAAAAGTGCTGCTAATTCTGGAGCTATTTCTACTACTGAGATTGTTTCTTCTGTGGAGATTTCGATAGTTTCATCAACTTCAAACAAGGCATCTAAATCTGCCCTTGCTTGCTTCAATTCATGGCTAGAAAGCTTCTCAATCCCTGCATTATTGACTACTAGCGTTCCCTGTTGCCCTTTGCCTTTTTCAGTAGTAGTGACAGTGAGAATGCCATTCACGTCAAAGTCAAAGTGAACCTCAACTTGAATACCCCCTGCTGGTTTGGGTGGTAAGTTCTCGACTCTAAAATCACCTAAAGGCACATTTTCTTCAGCGATCGTATTTTCTCCCTGAAAAACTTCAATTCCTACGGCTTCTTGTTCATCAGACACGGTGTAATAAACCTGAGAGCGAGAAACGGGAACAACGCTGTTACGGGGAATAATCACACTGAAGAAACCGGGCATAATCCCCATTGGTGTGGACACCGCCGCAGCAATACCCAAGGAATGGGGAATTACATCTACAAGAATGGCATCTACAGATTCACCTACCAACACCCCAGCTTGTAAGGCTGCTCCCAAGGCCACACAAAGGTCGGGTTGAATACCATCACTGGGATTCTGTCCCAGATGTTCTGATATCATTTGTTGGGCTAGGGGAATGCGTGTTGAACCACCAACTAAGATAATTCGGTCAATATCACCGGGTAATAGGTCTGCATCGGTGAGAGCGCGGTCAATAGCCTCTAAGGTTTCTGTTAATAGGGGGCGAATCAACTTTTCCAAATCTGCTCGCGCTACTTCTGTTTCTAGATGGAGTGCAGTCTTGCCCTTACTACCTAAAAAGGCTTCTCGAACTGTGGCGAAAGCATGGGAACTCAAATCAATTTTTAACTGCTCGGCTGCTCGTAAAAGACGCGCTTGGGTGACAGCATCATCTGGAACATCCACACCATGCTGTTTACGAAATAGATCCACTAGATAAAGTTGCAACAGCCTGTCAAAATCGTCTCCACCCAAGCGATTGTTACCATGAGTTGCTAATACTTCTGTGACTTCGCCTGTAATTTCCACTACCGACACATCAAAAGTACCACCTCCCAAATCATAAACCAAAACCCGTTCTGTCTCTTCGGAACGCAAATCATAAGCTAAAGCGGCTGCTGTTGGTTCGTTGATAATTTGCAGTACCTCGAAACCAGCAATCTCTCCAGCGGTTTTGGTTGCTTGTCGTTGAGCATCCGTAAAGTAAGCGGGAACTGTAATTACTGCTTGGGTAATTGTTTCTCCTAAAGCATTTTCAGCCCGTTGTTTGAGGGCGCGGAGAATAATAGCGGAAACTTCATGAGGTAAGTATTCTTTATCTCCTAAAGTGGTTTTGTGGTCAGTTCCCATCCACCGTTTAATTGACTTCACGGTGCGTTCGGGAGCCGCAGCATATTGACGCAGTGCTTCTCGTCCCACTAGCACTTTACCCGTATCGCTAAATCCTACACAGGAAGGTAAAATCAGATCGCCATCTTCTCCTGGCAATACCCGCACCTGTCCGTTTTCGACAATTGCTACTTCGGAATTTGTTGTTCCTAAATCAATACCGACTGCTTTCATAGTTCTAAATTTAGAAGTTTTTGCCTCTGGTGCGATGCCTACGGCGAGCGAAGCTATTGCACAAGCTCACACCGTAGTAATTACAAAATATCGTATTTTGGCAGCATGACAGCTTCACCATTAGAGATAAGATTACAAGATATTGACCAAATAATTCATAAAAGAAGGGAACAGGGAACTCTTAACTGGGAACAGGGAACAGGGAACAAATAAGAAACAAAAGTTGCTGAGTTTAAAGCTCAGTCAAAAAAAGGATGTTTTTTTCGTGCTACGCATCTCAAAAAACAGTGTCATTATTTCAATCTCATGTTTTTAAACATGAGTTTTTCCTGTTCCCTGTTGCCCGTTCCCTGTTCCCTCTGAAAATTCTTGTCTGTCAGGGCAATGCGTCGGGTTGCGCTGTCGCTTAACCCGACCTACAAAAAATGGACAAGGTATTGATTTTGAGACACCATTAGCCAAAACCTGGCATTTTTTTGTGGTAAAAATCCGCGAAACCCTTTGTTAATAGATGGTTTTAGGTTTATATGGCTAACGCCACGCTACGCTATCAGCAAGCCCTAATTATTAACTGACAATAAACCGGGGGGAGGAGTAATTTCAACTCGACGGGTTGCTAGATCAACAATAGGGACAATTGCCATCACAAAAGGAATTAAAACTGTTTTTTGTTCTTTATCAGTTTTAAATTCTTCATGGTTAGTGACAAAGTCAGGATCAAATTTAACTTCTAATAAATCATGACCTGAAGGTAAGATGTCCACCACCGTTCCTACAAATTCCCCAGAGGATTGCATAAAGACTTGCAACCCTAGCAAATCTAACACATGAAATTCACCTTCTGCCAATTCCGGGCGATCGCTCACAGGCACGAAAAACCGACAATCACGCATATTTTCAGCTTGATGGCGATCGCTCACTCCCTTTAATTTAATCACATAAAGATTCTTATTCTCAATATATCGCCCATTTAATAACTCCACAGTTTCAAGTTCCGTTTCCCCAGGACGTAACAACCAGCGTTTTCCCGGTTCTTCAAAGCGTTCAGGAAAATCCGTATTAGGATAAACCCGCAACTCCCCAGTTAAACCTTGAGGTGAGACAATTTTGCCAATTTCCAACCAATCATCAAGATTGGGGACTGGAGAGTTTTTAACTTTTCCCCCTACTCCCGGTTCTTTGCTCCCCTGCTTCTTTTTCGCGTCTTCGTGGTTCATTAATTAGTTAATTGCTCACTTTGTCTCCATTTTACCACTTCACGTTTGTAGATTAGGTTAAATAAGCTGTTACGCAGCTAAATTTAATATTTTGCAGCCTAGAGTCCTTGTAGTAAGGCTTTTAGGCAAAAAAAGCAAATGCGTAACAGCTTAACACTAATTTTTTAAGTAGGTGAACACAATAAAACCAATCTGTGTAAAGAAAAGTAAAATCGCCCAAACCCTCTTCACTCTTGCATGAGTGCTTCTTGCCTCTTGCCTTGCGATAACAACAATTTTTAATGCTAACCTACTTAGTTCTCTGTTCCCTCTCTCAATGAGTGAATTTAATTTTGTTTAGACTATTTGTAATATAAAATACAGGGACTGCGTAAAAAAATCTTAATTGTTAAATTATTTGAAAATTCGACGTAATATCACTGACAATATAATAGTATGCGAACTGAAAATTTATGATCATCCAAAAAAAATGAAACTTTTCACTTCTGCCAAACGCGTGTTTTTACATTCAATCGTGTTATTATTCGCGTTCTGTAGTTTGCTGTTAAACGTGCCTACCGCTCTTGCTGCTTCAGTATATACCGCTCCTGTACTATATGCTGCTGCAACTGCGCCAGCCCCCACTCAAACCGTTGCAGACATTGACGAACTAATTGCATATTATAGAGACCAAAAAAACGGTATTTCTCAAAACACCGAACTATCAATAGAGCAAAAAAAAGAACAGTTGAAAAACATTAATTCCGAAATTAATGCTCTGATTCAAGATAAGAAAGCTTTACTAGCTAAACAGTAATAATACAACATACCCCCGCTATGTCAATCTAACGACTATAGCGGGGGTATGTTGTATTTTAACAATATTGTTGAAGATAATCAACATTTTTTGCGTTTTCGTGGTTCATTATCTCTTACACACTCACAGCCGCAACTTGATAAACCCGTTCAGCAACTTCCGCTAAACGCTGCATACCGATAGTAATTTCCTCATCACTACCAGTTAAACTGATTCGCAGACATTGGTGTTTGTGTTCCCAGTCCTCCTTTAAACCAGGGAAGAAACTACTACCAGGAACAACAATCACACCCACTTTCTTTAATTCCTGGTAAAATTCCCAATCAGTCATGGGTAAATCTTGCAACCACAACCAGCCAAAAATCGCCCCTTCACCACGATGTAAGAACCAGGGTATATTCTTAGGCATTGCTGCTTCTAGGGTACTTTCTAAGACATCAAACTTTTGCTGATAGAAAGGACGAATCACATTTTCCGCGATATGGGCTAATGTCCCTGATTCTATCGCGCGGGCAGCGATCGCTTGACCATATCGAGAAGAATGAATTCCCACATTAGTTTGGAAACATTCCAAAACTTGAATTAGGTTTTCATCTCCAATGGCTACCCCAATCCGTTCTCCAGGCAAACCTGCTTTTGATAAACTCATACAGTGGAGAATATTTTCCCCAAATACCGGAGTCATTTCTGTAAAATTCAAAGCTGGGAAAGGAGGTGCATAAGCCGAGTCTATTAACACAGGTACATGATGCGGTGCTGCTAAATCCGTGATTTTATTCACTTCATCATTAGTTAAAACATTACCTGTTGGATTACAGGGACGGGAAAAGATCACACAACCAGTATTCTCTGTAATCGAGAGTTGGTTAAAATCAGGGCGATATTTAAATCTGTGTGCGGCTGCATCAATATCTAGAGTAGGCTTATAAGCAACCAAAGCCTCTGGAAATAAACAAACACCACCGTAACCAGTATAATCTGGACTTAAGGGCAGGACAATTTCCTTCAAACCGCCATTTTCAGTATAGCCACCAAAAGCGTTAGCGGCATAAAAATAGATAGTTTGACTACCCGCAGTGATTAAAATATTCCGCTCAGTTAAACTTAACCCATAACGCTGGTTAAAATCCTGAACAATCGCCTCAATTAGTGGTGAATAACCTTGACTAGAACCATAACGACAAACAACTTCACCATATTCAGAACTAGCTAATAAATCTGCCGTACAATCCCGCCATAACTGTTCTACCTCTGGTAAAATCAACGGATTGCCAGCGCTTAAATTATATAATTCCTGTCCCTTACTAGCTCTGAGGGTTTCATTAATATCTTTCATAATCGCTCTTACGCCAGTTAAGTTGGACATTTGAGCGCCAATTTTCGTAAGGGCAGGTTTTATCATGTTTGTTACAGACTGAATTAATCGCAAAAGTGGATAAATTAAAAGGTAGTTGCAGCTAAGACAAAATTTATTATAGTTGCCAAAACAGCCACTGCCTTTAACTAATTTAAACCAGTGAATGCGATTTTAACAAAATCTGGTAGTTAATAAAGCCCCACCGATGAAAGTGGGGGGTTTCTCATGTGATAGATACTAATGTACTATACAGAGAATAATTTGACAAGTAATTAAAAATTCTCCTCTGTAGCGACTCTGCGCCTCTGCGTGAGATAAAATTACGTAAATTCCCAAAGGAGAACCAAATGGAAGTCAAAGCAGCAGTAGCTTACACCCCAGGTAAACCCCTGACAATTGAAACCGTGCAATTAGCGCCACCACAAGCAGGGGAAGTATTAATTGAGATTAAAGCCAGTGGGGTTTGTCATACTGATGCTTTTACCCTTTCCGGTGATGATCCTGAAGGCTTATTTCCGGCAATTTTAGGACATGAAGGCGCTGGTATAGTTATTGAAGTGGGGGCTGATGTCAAAAGTCTTAAACCTGGAGATCATGTAATTCCTTTATACACGCCCGAATGTCGGCAATGTGATTATTGCTTAAGCTTCAAAACCAATCTCTGTCAAGCAATTCGCGGCACACAAGGACAGGGTTTAATGCCTGATGGTACTAGCCGTTTTAGTATTGGTGGCGACAGGATTCACCATTATATGGGTACATCCACCTTCGCTAATTATACGGTATTGCCAGAAATCGCCGTTGCCAAAATTCGAGAAGATGCCCCTTTCGATAAAGTTTGTTATATCGGTTGTGGTGTGACAACAGGAATTGGTGCAGTTATATATACAGCTAAAGTAGAACCGGGCGCAAACGTGGTAGTTTTCGGTTTGGGTGGAATTGGTTTAAATGTGATCCAAGGAGCGCGAATGGTGGGCGCAAATAAGATTATTGGTGTGGATATTAATCCCAAAAAACGCGAACTAGCTGAAAAATTTGGGATGACACATTTTGTCAATCCTCAAGAAGTTGCAGGTGATTTAGTTCCTTATTTAGTAGATTTAACAAAAGGTGGTGCTGATTATTCCTTTGAATGTATTGGTAACGTTAATACCATGCGTCAAGCATTAGAATGTTGTCATAAAGGTTGGGGTGTGAGTGTGATTATTGGTGTGGCTGGTGCGGGTAAAGAAATCAGCACTCGTCCCTTTCAATTAGTAACTGGAAGAGTTTGGAAAGGTTCGGCTTTTGGTGGTGCAAGAGGGCGGACAGATGTACCGAAAATAGTAGATTGGTATATGGATGGAAAGATCAATATTGATGATTTAATTACTCATGTAATGCCGATTGAAAGGATTAATGATGCTTTTGATTTGATGCATAGGGGGGAATCTATTCGGAGTGTGGTGACTTTTTAGGTTTTATGGCTCACGCAAAGGCGCAAAGGCGCAAAGGAAGAAAGAAGTTATAATTAATCCAAGGTTACTAGGTTTTAATTATGCAGACACAAAAGGCGAAAGAATCCGCTGTAAACCTGAATGATCATCTTTATGAAACTGATTTTTACGCCTGGACTCAACAACAGGCTAATTTATTACTTTATCAGCAATGGCATCAAGTTGATTTAGATAATTTAATTGACGAAGTTGAATCTTTGGGGAGAAAGGAACGCCAAGAATTGAGAAATCGTCTGAGTGTTTTAATTGGACATTTACTCAAGTGGGAATATCAATCATTAAAACGGAGTCGAGCGTTGCTGAATAAAGTATGAAATTGGAAAATTTAACCTTTGCAACCTTAATTCTTTGCGCCTTTGCGCCTTTGCGTGAGACATATTCATTCTCCCAACTTTTCAAACAACTTCGCTAACATCACATTAGAAAATATAAAACCATCGGGATCGCTAAAACGCAACCTATCCCCAACAATCTTCACCCAACCCTGAGCAAAGTATGGTTGCAAACAGCTTTGAATTCTCTCAACTTGATGGTTGCCAAAGTTTGTTGCTAAGGAATTTAAACTGATTCCTTCGGCTAACCGTAACCCTAACATGAGAGTTTCTAACAAAACATCTGCCTTTGGTGTGACTTCACAATCAATCACAGCACCGTTTTTTAACCATTGGTAATATTCCTGGGTTTTGCGGGGACGGGTGAAGCGTTTACCATAAATATAGCTGGCTGCACCCATACCAAAGCCATAATAGGGGCGATTTTGCCAATAAACTCGATTATGCTGGCATTGATGTCCTGGTTGGGCATAATTGGAAATTTCGTAATGTTCGTACCCGGCATCAGTTAAGGTTTTTTGCCCCAATTGATACATTTTGACTGTGGTTTCATCTGTGGGTAAGGGATGATCTCCCGGTTTGTAATAACGATTAAAGGCTGTTCCTGGTTCAATGGTCAGGTCATAGATGGAAATGTGAGTTGGTGTGGCTGCTACTGCTTGGGTTAGGGAATTTTGCCATTGTTCTAAAGATTGATGCGGTAAGCCAGAAATCAAGTCTAAGCTAAATTCGGGAATCTCGACCTTGTGAATTAACTCTATAGCTGTAAATATATCTACAAGGGAATGCGATCGCCCAGCAGTTTTTAACAATTCTTCTTGGAAAGCTTGGACACCCAAACTAACACGATTTACTCCTAAACTGCGATAACCAGCGATATGTGCCAAATCAAACGTCCCTGGGTCAATTTCCATGGAGATCTCTACCTTAGAGGCAATGCCAAATCGCTGTTCTAAGGTTGTCAATATAGATTGCAACTGTGCTGTAGATAATAACGAAGGAGTACCACCACCAAAAAAAATTGTTTCTAAAGGTTGACCATAAATTGGCGCAATTCTGATTTCTTGACATAAAACTTCAACGTATTCGGCAATTGTCCCAGAATTTTCACCCCGTGAGCGATCGCCCACTACAAATACCGGAAAATCGCAATAAAAACATCGTCGCCGACAAAAGGGAATATGTACATAAGCAGAACTGGGAATCCCCCAACCAACGTCTTTTTGAATCATTCTGATCAATAGTGAAGTTAATTTGATTTGACTGTTAAAAATAATGAAAATGAGGAGTTGGTTTACAACTTTTTATCCTTTTTCCCTAAAAATAAAAATAATATGCGATAAAAACCCTTTAGTTATAATGTTGGCATATTCTGTCTGCCTAAACAGCTAAGATCATTCCATCACTAAAAAGGACTCAAACAAGCATACTTTACTCTATCGAATAAATATCGTTGTAGGAACACAACACAACCATGCTGGATGTCATTATTATTCTCTCATTTATCTTGGCAGCGGCGGGGATAGGTTATTTCAGCACCGACCTACTCCCACCAGGTACTCTCACTGGAGTTACCAATTTAGATGCCTTACGCTTAATTCTAGCCGTCTTTGCTGCCATTATTGGTGGTGCAGTCGGGGTGAGTTTCCAGACTACATACCGCCGTCTAGAGTCACAAGTCCGGGAAATGCCCCTAGAAGTCATCTTAACCCGTGCTATTGGCTTAGTAATTGGGCTACTACTTGCCAATCTGATGTTAGCCCCGCTATTTTTATTACCCATTCCCACAGATTTTGGTTTTATTAAACCTCTTGTCGCCGTTGTTGGTAGTATTATCCTCTCTGTTACAGGGATGAATTTGGCAGATACTCACGGACGAGGTTTGTTAAGATTAATTAACCCCAGTACTGTCGAAAGCATGGTTGTGGAAGGAACTCTCAAACCTGCCAACACCAAAGTTTTAGATACTAGCTGTATTATAGACGGACGGATTGAAACATTACTAGAAACGGGATTTCTAGAAGGGTTAATTCTTGTCCCCCAATTTGTTTTACAAGAATTACAACAAGTAGCTGATGCTAGTAAAGACCAAAAACGGGTGAGAGGAAGAAGAGGACTAGAAATTCTTAACCGCATTCGAGAAACTTACCCAGAACGGATTTTAATTAACCCTGTAGACTATGAAGACACTTCTACTGTTGATGCTAAATTAGTCCGTTTTGCTCAAGAAATCAATGGCACATTACTTACCAATGATTACAATTTATCTAAAGTCGCCAGTGTACAAAAAGTCCCAGTTTTGAATGTTCACGATTTAGTAAATGCCGTCCGTCCGACCTATTTACCGGGTGATAATCTTGATTTGAAAATTCTCAAAGAAGGAAAAGAACCAACTCAAGGAATTGGCTATTTAGATGATGGCACAATGGTAGTAGTTGAAGAAGGTAGAGGTTATGTCGGTGGTGAATTGCGAGTAGTAGTTACCAGTGCTTTACAAACTTCTGCTGGAAGGATGATTTTTGCCAAACCCCAAGCTTCCGCATTAGCCTAAGGAATATGGCACGGAAAATTAGAGTTAAATTATGTAAATCGGTGTGGGAAAACTGCACCGATTTTGTTGATTAAGCTGAATGCTTGTATTTGGCTGATCAATCTCAAACAGGGTATTGTTATCTAATTAATATTAGAATACGAATAGTAGTTGGTAAATAAATTTAGATATGAAGACCATCTTATCAAGTGAAAAAGCATTTATTATTCGGACTGAGCGAGGACTCACAATTGCGGGAACGCGCATCACCCTTTATGATGTAATAGATTTGATCAAGGCTCAGTATCCTCCGAAGTTAATTCGAGATAAATTCAATCTCACAGATGAACAAATTAGTGCAGCTTTATCTTACATTGACACAAATCATACTCAGGTAGAAGCTGAATATCAAGAAGTTCTACAAACTAGAGAAGAAATTTATCAATACTGGGAAGAACGTAACCGCGAACACTTTGCAAAAATGGCAGCAAAACCACAAAAGCCCGAAAAACAGGCTCTTTGGGCGAAACTTGAGGAGCAGAAAGCCCAACGTACCTCAATAAAGCCATGATATTTTTAGTGGATTACAATCTTGATGGATACGCTGTAGTTTTGCTGGGAATCTTGGCGAAAAACGGTTGGCTTGAGTTACTATCTATTCGTTTTGTCACATTTCGAGAAGCGGATTTATCAATGGATAGTAATGACCGCGCAGTTTGGTGTTATGCTCAAGCAAATCAAATGATGATCCTCACCGCTAATCGGAATATGAAAGGTGAGGATTCATTAGAACAAGTAATGCGTGAAGAAAATACACCAACTTCATTTCCTGTGATTACAATTGGGAATCTTGATCGCATTGACGAATATGATTATCGAGAACAATGTGTTGATCGTATAGTTGAGATTATCATAGATATTGATAATTATTTGGGAGTAGGTCGGCTTTTCATTCCATAAACATCATAAAACAGTCTCATTATTGCTTCAGTGTCAGATATCGGATATTCTCTGACTATCATTATGGTGTTTTTACAGGTTTGATATTTTTGGCTTTATAAAATGTTTCTAAACTATCAGTATCACCGACAAAACGCCAATGCCAAGGTTCATAACTCACGCCTTGAAGATTATTTTTAGGAAAGGAAATTTCAAAACTAAACTTAGCCGCATTGGCTTGTAACCACTGATAAGCTTTGGTATTATCAAAGTTGGCTTGGAGATTAGTTGCTGGGACTGTGCGATCGCCAACATCTACCGCATAACCTGTATGATGTTCACTATGATTTGGTGGTGCGCTGAGGGCAGCCCTTTCCGCCGGAGTTTGATTACGCTGTGCGCTTACACCAAAAAATAACTGCTTTTGCTCCTGTACAGACCGAAACCCAGAAATTGGTACTAAAATTACACCTGCACTTCTCGCTGCTTGTACCATTGCTTGAAATTGAACAGCGGCAGTTTTTCGCATTCTGATTCTGCCGTCACTCGTAATTGGTGCTAATTCTGATGCTGGTGCTTCTGAGTATGGAAAATGTCCCAATACTGTATCATTATCATTATTACTAACTGGGGTATTGGTAGCTACAGGTGTAGAACTAATTGGTGTAGCTACAGAATTAGCAGTTGGCTTAGGTGCCGTTAACGAGAACAAAAAACCACTGGTGATAGCCAGTAGCAAAAATCCTGTTAATCCACCTATAATTAAAATCACAGGTTGGACTTTGATCTTACTTCCTGCATCATCTGTATCACGTAAAGCCACTGGTATATCATCACCAGAGAGAGGGTAGGAATTGTGCGGTTTTTTAGGAAACCCAGCTTTATTCAAGTTTTTGCTCCTGTTTGTGTTTAATAGTTAGTTAGAGAAGAAATGAGTTTTTTTAATTCTTAATTTTGAATTATGGTGTAATTTTGATAAATCTTTTAGAACTATATATCAAGTTAGTGGGATTAATCCTAGTGGGATTTATACTGGGACGTAAATTGCCTAACAATACTTCTACTTACGTAGGTCAGTTTCTCTATTGGGTGGGAGTACCTATCAGTATTATTGGTTTTTTAATACAAACAGATTTATCAGGACAGATTTGGATTGCACCGATAATAGCTCATTTGGCAATCTTTTTGGGGGCATTATTAGCTTGGTTAAGAATCAAAGCCCAAGCCTATGTTACTCATTCAGTTCCCCCCACTACAACTCAAGGTAGTTTGATTCTAGCAGCAATGGTAGGTAATACAGGTTATCTGGGTTTTCCCATTACTTTAGCAATGGTAGGTAAAGAATATTTTGCCTGGGCTTTATTTTACGATATGTTGGGTTCGCTGTTTGGAGCTTATGGTTTAGGTGTGTTTCTTGCTGCTAAGTTTGGTAATAATATCCAAAATCAGATGCAAATAGCCAAGGTAATTTTGATTAATCCGGCTTTATGGAGTTTTGGATTTGGCTTATTATTACATCAAGTTACGCTTCCCTCCCCAGTGGTATTTTGTTTGGAGAAATTGGCTTGGGGTGCAGTTGCCTTATCTTTGATGTTAATTGGTATGCGACTTTCCCAACTAAAATCTTGGCGAAAATTACCAGAAGCAGGAAGTAGTGTGTTCATTAAAATGCTATTAGTGCCGATGATTTTAGGTAGTATGCTATCGCTGTTTGGGGTGACAGGTAATGCAGCACAGGTGATAGTTTTGCAAATGGGTATGCCTCCAGCTTTGGCTACATTGGTAATAGCAGAAACCTTTGATTTGGATAGAGATTTGGCTGTTACTGCGTTAGCTGTAGGGATGATAGTTTTGTTGTTTACTCTTCCTGTTTGGTTATGGTTGTTTTGAAAATAAGTATCTTACCTGTACCCAACTCTGGGATGATGTATTAAAAACAATTCTAATCGCTCAATGCCTAAGCCGAATACCACAGCCCAAAAGACTCAAATCATTGAAATTTTGACACGGGATTATTTTCCGATGATCCCTCAACTTCAGATAAATTACAAACCAGAACAACATTATAAAAATCGTTTAAGTCGTTCTTTGGCTGCATTTGCCATTACTAATCTCGCTGATCTTACTCCCCCTCAAGCTGCTCATTCGATTATCAATGGAGGAGATGATAATGGTATTGACGCAATTTATTTTGATCGGGTTAATAATCGGCTTTGGTTAGTACAGGCTAAAGCGGGAAATGCGCCCGACATGGGTGATAATAAAAAATTTTGTGATGGAATTAGGGATCTTGTCCATAAACGGTTTCAAAAATTTAATTATAGTTTTTCCCGGTTGCAGCAAGATATTGAAGATGCTTTAGACAAAAATGGCGTAATTATAGTTGGCTGTAATATATATTTAGAAAGCAGCTTGGGTTCTCATGTAGTTAATGATCTGAATCAATTAAAAAATGAACTAAATAAGTTTGATTCGCGTTTTCAATGGCAAGATTTAAATATTAAAAATATTCATGGATGGTTGACAGCGAAACAAGAAAATGCACCTATTGAGGTTAAATTAACCTTAGAAAAATGGCATTGTTTAGAACAGCCCAGAAAAGCTTTTTATGGATTAGTGAATGCTGCTGAACTAGCTAATTTATATAACCAGCATAATAAATTATTATTTGAGAATAATATCCGTTATTATCTGGGTACAGAAGATGTTAACTTAGCAATTGCTGAAACTGTAGAAGAACAACCATCAGAACTTTTTTATCTCAATAATGGATTAACCATTACTTGTGCAAAGGTTAGTTTACCATCTGGACACAATCAGGACTCAACTCAATTTACTTTAGAGGGGTTTTCGATAGTCAATGGAGCGCAAACAGTGGGATCTATTGCATCTGTATTTAATGCTAATGGTTCTATTTCTACCAATGCAAAATTATTAGTTACCATCATTGAATTAGGGACACAATCAGATACTATAGGTATAGAAATTACCAAAGCGAGAAATACACAAAATACAGTCCGTGATATTTATTTTGCAGCATTAGATCCCAATCAGGAACGGTTGCGGCAAGAATGTATGGTATCAAATATTGTCTATCAATATCGTCCATCAGCAGATAATCAGGGTGCTATCACCATTGAACAAGCTGCAATAGCCCTGGCTTGTTTTAGCAGTAATCCTGAAATAATTGTGGCCGCAAAGAAAGATATTAGTCAGCTTTATAAGCGTTATTATTCAAAACTTTTTAGTAATGAGCTTTCAGGAATTACACTTTGTCGCTATGTGCGTATATTTGAATATCTTGATCAGATTTTTGAAGATTCTCGAAAAGCAGAAACAGAAACTCGGCGTAAAAATTTCTATCAACATGGTAGATTGTTTATATTAGATATTTTATCAAGACGCTATAAATCTCTAATCAATAAACCAGAAGTTAATTTATCTCAAGATGACTTGACTGAGTTTTCCAGAATTGGTATAGAAATTGCTGAGTTAATTTATACTCTTGCTGAATCCCAGTTTGCTAGTGATGAAAAAGGCTATCTTGCTATTTTTAGAAGTTTAACTGATGTTAAAAGTTTAATGAGTGTCGTAATGCAAGAATTGGCTAACAGGGCTGCTTAGAAGATGTTGGGAAATTAGTAGATATGAAAAACCTAACCCCCCTACCCCCCTTCCCTGGTAGGGAAGGGGGATTACAAAAAATCTTGAGTATTCATTTTTATTCTTTTTCCCTCTCCTTGTAGGAGAGGGTTAGGGAGAGGTTATTTAATATTTGAGATAAAATCAGAACTAATTATGAGTAAAAAGCAGAGACTTGAACTTACATGGATTGGTAAAGAAATTCGCCCCAAATTAGAACCGCGAATTTTATTAGAAGATCCTGAAAAATCTTATCATGCTGCCCATCGAGTCAGTGAAAATGATATTTTTGATAATCGCTTAATTTTTGGTGATAACTTATTAGCTCTCAAGGCTTTAGAACAGGAATTTACAGGAAAAGTTAAATGTATTTTTATTGATCCTCCCTATAATACAGGTTCAGCTTTTCAACATTATGATGATGGTTTAGAGCATTCTATATGGCTTGGCTTAATGAGAGATCGTCTAGAAATTTTGCGTAATTTATTATCTAGAGATGGTTCTATTTGGATTACAATTGATGATAATGAAGCACATTATTTAAAAGTAATGTGTGATGAAATTTTTGGACGTGCAAATTTTGTTGCTAATGTAATCTGGCAAAAGAAGTTCTCTCCACAAAATGATGCTAAATGGTTGAGCGATATGCACGACCATATACTAGTTTTTGCTAAGGATAAGTCAGTGTGGCGACCTAATCTATTAAAATCTGAAAATGTTGGGCGAAAGCGATCAAATCTTGATAATGATTCTCGCGGAGATTGGATATCAGTTGACTACACTTGTAATAAAAATAGATTTGAGCGTCCCAATCTTTACTATCCAATAACGAATCCTAATACTGGTGAAGAGATTTATCCAAAAGAGACTGCTGTATGGCGTTATAACAAAGAAAGACATCAAGATAATGAACAGCAAGGATTAGTTTACTGGGGTAAAAGTGGTCAAAACAAAGTTCCGAGATTTAAGAATTTTGTTGCTGTAGATCGAGAAGGTCAAGTACCATCTACTATTTGGTTACATCAAGATGTTGGCAATACTCAAGAGGCTAGAAAAGAGTCAAATATTTTCAACTCAGATGATCCTTTTGCTACACCCAAGCCTGAGCGTCTATTAGCGCGAATTATTCAAATAACAACAGATCCATCAGATATTGTTCTCGACTCCTTCGCAGGTTCAGGAACAACAGGCGCAGTTGCACACAAAATGGGAAGACGCTGGATAATGATAGAACTGGGGGAACATTGTCATACCCATATTATTCCCCGACTTAAAAAAGTAATTGATGGTGAAGATAAAGGAGGTATTACCCAAACTGTTAACTGGAAAGGTGGCGGCGGATTTCGTTATTATCGTCTTGCACCATCACTGTTAGAAAAAGACAAATGGGGTAACTGGATTATTAATAAAGAATATAACCCCGCCATGTTAGCCGAAGCACTCTGCAAAATAGAAGGCTTTACATACTCACCATCAGATACATTTTATTGGCAACATGGTTATTCTACAGAACGAGATTTTATTTATGTCACTACCCAAAATCTCAGTCATGAACAATTATCTCAACTTGCTGATGAAGTAGGACAAGAACGCACATTATTAGTTTTATGTAGTGCTTTTCGTAGCAAAGTTGATATATTCCCAAATCTGACAATTAAAAAAATTCCTCAACAAATACTTTCACGCTGTGAATGGGGACACGACGATTACAGTTTAAAAACCGAAAATCTGCCTAAAACACCTCCAAAAATTGAACAACCATCACCACAAAAACCACAACAACAGCATATACAACAATCACTATTTTAAATAGATAACATACAATGAATAACATCGTTAATAACATTACTAATCGTCTCAGTCTGCGCCCTCCGCAAAGACAATCATTAGAAATTTTAGATCGGGTTTGTGATATTTTGCCTATCAATGGACAATCAGATATAGAAACAAGTTTAGCGAAAATTAATCAACAATTCCCCAAGGTTACAGATTTTGAAAGGGAATTTCCATCACTATGTTTTGCACTAGCTACAGGTGTTGGTAAAACTCGATTAATGGGGGCTTTTATTAGTTATTTACATCTAGCTTATGACATCAAAAATTTCTTTGTTTTAGCACCTAATTTAACAATTTATAATAAATTAATTACAGATTTTACACCTAATAATCCCAAATATGTATTTACAGGTATTTCTGAATTTGCAATCAATTCACCAATTATTATCACAGGTGAAAACTATGAAACCAATGCGAGAACAATTTTAGATCCACAAATTACCTGCAAAATCAATATTTTTAATATTTCAAAAATTAATTCTGAAGTACGCGGTGGCAAAACCCCTAAAATCAAACGACTATCTGAATATATTGGTGAAAGTTATTTTGATTATCTATCTCAATTAAAAGACTTAGTAATTTTAATGGATGAATCGCACCGATATCGAGCTTCAGCAGGTCAGCGAGTAATTAACCAATTAAAACCATTAATGGGTTTAGAACTCACAGCGACACCTTCTATAGAAACCAGTAAAAAACCAGTATATTTTAAAAATGTTATTTATGAATATTCTTTAGGAACAGCCATTAAAAATGGTTTTGTTAAAGATCCTGCTGTTGTTACTCGTAAAGATTTTAATCCTGCTAGTTTATCACCAGCAGCAATTGAACAAATCAAATTAGAAGATGGAATTTATCTGCACGAAAATATTAAAGCTGAATTAAAAATTTATGCTCTCCAAACAGGAAAGCCAATTGTTAAGCCATTTATGCTGGTTATTGCCCGTGACACTACCCATGCTACACAACTTTTAGAAATGATTAAATCTGATGAATTTGCAGCAGGGTTTTACAAAGATAAAGTCATTCAAGTTGATTCTAGTAAAACAGGCACTCAAGAAGATGAAATGGTAGAAAGATTGCTAAAAGTAGAACATCCAGATGAACCAACAGAAATAGTTATTCATGTGAATATGTTAAAAGAAGGTTGGGATGTTACTAACCTTTATACAATTGTACCATTAAGAGCGGCAAATTCGGAGATTTTGATTAAACAATCAATTGGTAGGGGATTACGTTTACCTTATGGAAAGCGTACAGGTGTCACCATTGTAGATCGTTTAAATATTGTTGCCCATGACAAATTTCAAGAAATTGTGGAAGAAGCAAAACGCCCAGAATCAGAAATTAGATTACAACAAATTATTCTCACACCTGAAGAGTTAGAACAAAAAACTAAAACAGTAGTTTCACAGTCAAAACTAGATAAATATTTAGGAATCACGACTGAAGAAACTATCAACTTGCTCGAAACAGAGATCGAAAATCTTCAACCATTTATAGTTGAATCACCAATAGAAGCGAAAATAACATTTCTTACTCGTCAAGAAATTCAAAAATTAGAAAATCAGCCGGAAAAAGTACCAACTGCATCTTATCTTTCAACACCAAAAGTTCAAGCAATAGTGCGGGAAGCTGTAGCTAGAGAATATCAGCCAGAACAACTGGAAATTGAAGGGGTAACTACACCACCAAATATTGCAGATATTGTGGCTAAAACCACTGATTTAGTTATTCAACGAACCATTGATATTCCCAAAATTATTTTTGTTCCTCAAGGGGAAGTAAAATCAGGTTTTAGGTCTTTTGCTTTAGATATGACAGGTTTGAATTATCGTGTTCCATCCAAAAAAGAATTATATATCCAATCTTTAGCAACGGATGATTCTACATCTTTAGAAATCAAAACAGACAATTCTGAAGAATTTCAGTTAGAAAACTATATTGTCAAAAATTTAGTCAATTTTGATGATATTTGTTATGATGAAAATGCTGATTTACTTTATGATTTAGCAAGTCAGGTTATTAGTCATTTTCTCACTTACTTATCAGAAGAAGAGACACAGAAAGTTTTATCTGATAACCAAATCGAAATTGCTAACTTTGTCCATAACCAGATGATAAAACATTTCTGGGAAGATGATAAGGTTGAGTACAAATACGAAATTAGCAAAGGTTTTACATCCTTAAAAGAGAGTGCATATACCACAAATACGAAGCATTACTTAGATTATAGAACCTCGCCTCCAGATAAAAGCAATATGTCCAAATATCTGTTTACAGGGTTTTCTAAATGCCTCTATACAGAACAAAAATTTGAATCAGAAGCAGAAAGAGTATTATCTATAATTTTGGAACGAGATGCAATAAAATGGTTTAAACCAGCAAGAGGACAATTTCAGATTTATTACAAATGGGATGGAAATTATTTAGAATATCAACCCGATTTTGTAGCAGAAACAGCAGAAATTATCTATATGCTTGAACCCAAAAATCGAGATGAAATAGATAGTCCTCAAGTGGTTGCTAAGAAGGATGTAGCCGTTAAATGGTGTCAAAATGCTTCTAATTATATGCTACAACACAATGGAAAGCCTTGGGTTTATGTGTTGATACCCCATGATGCGATCGCCCAAAATATGACACTCAAAGGATTAGGCGATCGCTTCAAGAAAAAGTGATAGGTAAGAGGTGACAATAATTATCATTGTTGACTCTTATTCTGTGCCAGTTCAGAAGGACTAATAGATTCGTAATGTTCAAAAGGTTGATGAATCCAAGGATTATCAGCCAGATAATCAACGTGGTAGTCAGGAACAACAACTGAACAAGCTTTATACCAAATTACAGCAGTGCGAATTTCTTGAATGGGAAAATCATGATGTTTCTGTAGCCAGGGAACTGTTTGTTGAATAGTGATACCAGAGTCTACTAAATCATCTACTAGCAAAATCCGTGAACCTAAATTTTCACTAGTCATGGTTAATTGACGAGAAATAATTAAATTACTTCTTTTATATGTCCCCGCGCCATTATAAGATGAGGTAGATAAAATTGCTAATGGTTGATTGTATATGCGGGAGAGAATATCTCCTACTCGCAGTCCCCCTCTGGCTAAACAGACGATTTGGTTAAATTCCCAACCTGATTGATAAATCTTTACAGCCAGTTGTTCAATTTTGTGGTGATAATCTGACCAAGAAATGTAAAGGTCTGACATAAGACTAAAATAAGTGTGTTAATAATTGTTAATTATCTGTTGTCAATTGTCAATTCATAAGGGTGTAATTTATGGTTAAAGATAATTCTGATAATAACGATTTTCACAAATCTCTGTCCAGTGAAAAATTAGATTTTAAAACTAAATTAGCTTATGGTGCAGGAGATTTGGGTCCTGCGATTACTGCAAATATTGCTGTATTTTACATGATGGTTTTCTTTACCAATGTGGCAGGAATTCCGGCAGGTTTGGCAGGTAGTATTTTGATGATTGGCAAAATTTGGGATGGTATCAATGATCCTATGGTGGGAATGCTGACTGATAAAACCCAATCCCGCCGCTGGGGTCGTCGTTTACCTTGGCTTTTATATGGGGCAATTCCTTTTGGTTTTTTCTTTTTCTTGCAGTGGATTGTTCCTCAATTTACTGCCGATAAAAGTGTTAATATGTGGTGTTTGTTTTGGTATTATGTAGTTATTGGGATTGTCTCTCAGGCATTTTTTACTGTTGTGAATTTGCCCTATACAGCCATGACTCCTGAATTAACTCAGGATTACGACGAACGGACTAGTTTGAATAGTTTTCGGTTTACGTTTTCCATTGGTGGCAGTATTTTATCGTTGATTTTATCAAAAATTATTTTCTCACAAATTAGCGATCGCCAACAACAGTATCTAATTTTAGCGGCTGTGTGTACCGTGATTTCGGTTTTATCCTTGTATTGGTGCGTTTATGGGGTGCGCGATCGCATTTTGGCTTTTGAAGCAAAACGGATTTCTTTGCCACAGGAAGCCGAAATTCCCTTTTTTGAACAGCTAAAAATTGTCTTTAGTAATAAACCTTTTCTGTTTGTTATTGCTATTTATCTTTTTTCTTGGTTAGGTGTGCAAATCACAGCCAGCATTATTCCTTATTTTGTCGTTAACTGCATGAAACTGAAAGAGGGAGATGTTCCCACAGTCATGATTGCAGTTCAGGGAACGGCTTTGTTTATGTTATTTATTTGGAGTTATTTAAGTAAAAAGATTGGCAAAAAACTGGTTTATTTTCTAGGTATGAGTTCCTGGATTATTGCCGCTGCTGGATTATTTTTCTTACAGCCTGAACAAATTGGTTTAATGTATGTTATGGCTGTAATGGCAGGTGTGGGAGTTTCCACAGCTTATCTAATTCCTTGGTCTATGATACCTGATGTAATTGAATTAGATGAATTGCAAACTGGACAACGACGGGAAGGTATTTTCTATGGTTTCATGGTTTTATTACAAAAATTTGGTTTAGCTTTTGGGCTATTTTTAGTCGGTAATACTTTACAAGCCTATGGTTTTAAAGAAGCTGTTTCTGGACAAAGTTCTTTACCTATACAACCTGAATCCGCACTTTTAGCGATTCGGATTGCTGTTGGACCAATACCAACTGTTTGTTTAATTGCCGGGTTGGTTTTAGTCTATTTCTATCCCATTACCCGCGAAATGCACGCAGAAATCATGCTAAAACTGCAAGCACAACGAGAGAGAATATAAAGATTTAAAAGTTCTATACCAGCGGGTAAACAATAGTGAACAGAGTAGAAAATTTTTTGGTGGGCAACACCCACCTTACATAATATTGCAAAAATCAAATATTATTTCCATCTAAATTATCTCTTCGATGTTATAATTAATTTTAAGTTAAGTAGGTGAACACAATAAAACCAAACTGTGTAAAGAAACGTAAAATCGCCCAAACCCTCTTCACTCTTGCCTATTGCCTATTGCCTTTTGCCTTGCCATAACGACAATTTTCAACGCCAACCTACTTAGATGATCAATAAGTAAATCTCTCCAAACAAATACTAGAGAAAAAACCATGACATCATCTCTTTATGAAACAGATCACAACCAATGGACACAAGATACTATCCAATACATCCAAAACCGTAATTTTGACAGCATAGATTGGGATAGCTTAATCGAAGAACTAGAAATTATGGGAAAAAACGACAAACGCGCCATAATTAGTCTGTTGACCCGTGTTCTAGAACATCTCCTAAAATTGTCTTACTGGGAATCTGAAAAAACAAGATCCGGTAATCACTGGGCTGCGGAAATTGTCAACTTTCGCGCCCAAATTCAAGGGCGTTTGGAAGATAGTCCTAGCCTTTATTCTCAATTACAAACGTTCTACGAAAAAGCTCATCCCGTCGCTATCAAGTCCGTTTCTAAGTTATGTCCACTTCCCCCAGATGCTCACATTAGCCTCTTGCAAGCCCTAGATGACAACTGGTTTCCGAATGACATCTCAAATGATTAAGTAGGTGGGCGTTAAAAATTGTCGTTATGGCAAGGCAAGAGGCACTCATGCAAGAGGCAAGAGTGAAGAGGGTTTGGGCGATTTTACTTTTCTTTACACAGATTGGTTTTATTGTGTTCACCTACTTAAATATCACAGTATTCAACAGCAGAGACAGATACAATTTACATAATGAATGCTACACAAGAACAACTAAAACTCAAATTAACACAGGCTTTAGTGGCTGCTTTTGGCACAGATTATACCAATACAGATCCAATTTTAGTGGCTGCAAGTAATCCTAAATTTGGTGATTATCAAGCTAATGTGGCTTTATCTTTAAGTAAAAAGTTAGGAAAGCAACCCCGAATTATCGCTGGGGAAATTGTCAGTAAACTAGATGTATCTGATATTTGTGAACCTCCAGAAATCGCAGGTCCTGGTTTTATTAATCTTAAATTACAAACATCTTATCTAGAAGCGCAACTCAACGCGACTCAGGTAGATGCTAGATTGGGAATCCCCACAGCGACAAATCCCCAAAAGCAAATTGTTGATTTTTCCAGTCCGAATATTGCGAAGGAAATGCACGTCGGACATTTACGTTCTACCATTATTGGTGATTCTATTGCCCGGATTTTAGAATTTTGTGGTCATGATGTTTTGCGGTTAAATCATGTTGGTGATTGGGGTACGCAATTTGGGATGTTAATTACTTATTTGCGGGAAGTTTATCCAGACGCACTCACCACTGCAAATGCTTTAGATATTGGAGATTTAGTTAATTTTTACCGCAAAGCCAAACAGCGATTTGATGAAGATCCGATTTTTCAAGAAACTTCCCGTCAAGAAGTTGTGAGATTACAAGCGGGTGCAGAAGATACACTTCATGCGTGGAAATTGTTATGTGAACAATCTCGACAAGAATTTCAAATCATCTATGATTTACTGAATATCAAATTAATAGAAAGAGGTGAATCTTTTTATAATCCTTTATTACCAAAAGTTGTTAAAGATTTAGCAGCAACAGGATTATTAGAATCAAGTCAAGGGGCAAAATGTGTTTTCTTGGATGGTTTTACAAATAGGGAAGGTGGTCCTTTACCCTTAATTATCCAAAAAACTGATGGTGGTTATAACTACGCAACCACAGATTTAGCAGCTTTAGGTTATCGGATTCAAGAAGATAAAGCCAAGCGAATTGTTTATGTGACAGACGAAGGACAATCTAACCACTTTGCCCAATTTTTCCAAGTCGCAAGAAAGGCAAATTGGATTCCTGATGATGTGGAATTAGTTCATGTTCCTTTTGGTTTAGTATTAGGTGAAGATGGGAAAAAATTTAAAACTCGTTCTGGGGATACTGTGCGCTTACGGGATTTGTTAGATGAAGCTATTAACCGCGCCCGTGCAGACATAGAAAAGAGATTACAAGAAGATGAACGGACAGAAACAGAAGCGTTTATTCAAAATGTCGCTGAAGTAGTGGGGATTAGTGCGGTTAAATATGCTGATTTAAGCCAAAATCGCACCAGTAGTTATGTCTTTAGTTATGACAAAATGTTATCTCTCAAAGGCAATACAGCCCCTTATCTTCTCTATGCTTATGTGAGAATTCAAGGTATTAGTCGTCAAGGGAATATTGATTTTACCAACTTGGGAATAAATCGCCAAATCTTGCTAAGAGAAGATGCAGAATTAACTTTAGCTAAACATCTGCTGCAACTTGATGAGGTAATTAAGGAAGTAGAACAAGATTTATTACCAAATCGTTTGTGTGATTATTTGTATCAACTCAGCGATAAGTTTAACAAGTTCTATGAAAATTGTCCTGTTCTCAAATCTGAAGAACCTGCTAGAACTTCGCGGTTAATGTTATGTGATTTAACTGCAAAAACGCTGAAGTTGGGATTATCTTTGTTGGGAATTAAGGTTTTAGAAAGGATGTAGATATAGCGGTTATTGGTTGGGTGAAATACAAGAACCCCACCCCCAACCCCCTCCAATATCAAAAGTTTATCCTTTTCTTCCCCCCGCTGCGGGGGGAATGAGGGGGGTGCGAGGAGGGGGCTTATGATTCAAGTGCATACTGCTATAAAAGAATTCAGAAGTAGGGGTTTAGCTTTTGCTTTACCCTGACATAATATCAAACATATTCAGTATTTTTTTGATAATATTCCGGTATTATTCTCATTTATCAATGGCTGAATTTTCTCTTTATATTGACAACTCCTGATGTAATCTAATAAAATAGAGAGGGTTAAGGTTTATCAAAAATAAATTATGGGAATTGGAGAATTATTACTACCATTTCGAGAAGAAATATTAAAGATTGCCACTAAATATGGTGCTGATAATTTGCGGGTTTTTGGTTCTGTTGCTAGAGGTGAAGCAACACCAGATAGTGATATAGATTTTTTAGTAGAATTAAAACCACAAAGTAGTTTATTTGATTATATTGGTTTAATGCAAGATTTAGCAGCATTGCTAGGACGAAAAGTGGATATTGCTGAACCTGATAATTTACATGAGTTAATTAGAGATAAAGTATTAGGTGAAGCTGTACCGTTGTGAAAGATGAGCGTTTATATTTAAGTAATATTCAAGAATGTATTGAACGAATAGAAGAATATACAAAAGGTGGTAAGGAAGAATTTATGCAAACCAAGATGATTCAAGATGCTGTAATTCGCAATTTTGAAATCATTGGGGAAGCAACAAAAAGATTATCACCTGAGTTGAGAAGTAAATATTCTGATGTTCCTTGGCAGCAAATGGCAGGTTTACGAGATGTTTTAATTCATGATTATTTAAAGGTAAATCTTAATTTAGTTTGGCAAATTATTGAACAGAATTTATCTGATTTAAAAAGACAAGTTACAGCGATTATGGAAAATTTATAACAGATGGTAAGGGTTTATCATTGCTAAACTCTGCTAATATATTTTAATGTTATTGAATATTAAGCCACCTTCATTAATTGTTCCAAAGATTTAACTACAGGTAAAGGTTTACCATCTTCTTGATATTCGGCAATTAGCATTTCTATAACTTCTTGAGCATTTTTAACAGCTTCCTCATAAGTATCACCATGAGTATGATATTTTTGAGTAGGAAATTCTGGTAAATGAACTGAATAACATTTATCTTCACTACTCCATTGAATAATAATTGTGTAATGTAAATTCATTCTTCTGACTCCTCTTCTTGAATTGATTTTAATTCACTATCTTTTGTCATAATTATCACATTAGCTATTTTGGCAGCTTCAAAAATATCAATATCTTTAGCATCACGTAAACCAATTTCTTTTAATGAAAATGCTTCGATAGCAAAAGTATTTGTGATCCAATCTGCTAATGTTGGAGGTAACTGTGCATCAATCCAAATTTTCATGCTGTTAATCTAACAAAATCAGTACGTCTTGCAGCGAATATTAAACAAGCCTGAATATCTTCTAGTTCTAAATCAGGAAAGTCTTCTAAAATTTCATTTACACTGACATTTTCTGCTAACATTTCTAAAATGTCGCTAACTCTAATTCTCATTCCCCGAATGCAAGGACGACCTCCACATTGACCAGGTATTTGTGTGATTCGAGTTAATAGTTCATTCATTGATTTAATTAAAGGTGATAATAAACGATATTTTAGCATAATTCCTGACGCAAACCCAGATAATGACGGTAATCATTTGCCCATTCTATAAATAGGGTATCATCTGATAATATCCCTAGTTTGCGTGCGAATAGGGAAGAACTACAACCAGTGATAATAATCGGAGAAGCGGGAAATAAGAGAACAAAGAATAATAATAAATGGGATAATTTGTGTAATTTCATAGATGATACTCCTGTTATTTGATAATTTGGTAATTGGTTAATTTTTGGTTTGTTTCATAAACCGTCTGGGAATAAATTCCCAGTCTAATAGCCCAAGTCCATTAAAAGGGACTAAAAAATTCGGCGTTGCTGAATTGAGGTATGAAATTCCCAAATTGAACCTTTAAAACTCAAACCTCAGTGCGTCTTTGCGCCTTTGCGTGAGACTAGAATTCATACCCTTAATCAGCAACGCCAAAAACTCTTCCATTCAGTCGGTTTTAACCGACTTTAGCTTTCAGACAGGGAATTTATTCCCTGGCTTTAAATACCTTGAAAATATCAACAGTACAAGTTAAATTACTACCATAGTGCTTAAATTTTCTCCTGCTTTTACCATTTTTCCGCCCAGTAGATAATTTCTGAAGATGCAATATCAATTGCGACTCCATGACTATTACCATGATTCCATTTTGTACCGGGTTGGCTTTTATCTTCAGCTTTTAATACCAATATTTCATAACTGCTAGGAAAAGTTTCTGTTTCTGAATCGCTAGTATAAAAGAATGTTGTCGGTACGCCGTTGGGTTGGTTACTATGATTATTTGTATTCCCACCCTGGTATTGATGCTGAGAGATTTTTTTGTATTGTTTCAGCAGGTTTTTGATTTTTGTTTGTGGTTCTTTGAGACGAATTTGTAAAGAACTACTTTCGGGTGTGATTCCGGGAGAATAAGCCATTTGTAAAACTTGAGCATCACTAGGAATTTGTCCGGGAAAATGTTGAATTTGTTGAAGATCAGCCCATTTGTGATGACGAATTTCCTGATATTGTGATGTATCAGTAATTGGCTGTAGTTGTTTGGTTTTAGTAGTAGCTTTATTAATTAGGAAACCGCCAATAACTAGACCAAAACTACCCAGGGACAGTAGAATTATTGTAGCGAGTTTAACTAAAATAGATTGATTCATTTGGTTGGGTTGCATCTAGCTGGTAGATTACTATCCCAACCTTTAAAACAGTAGTCCTGATAGTTTTTAATCTAGCCTGAGTTAGATTGACAGGAAAATTTTGATTTGGTTAAATTGATGACAAATTTAAAAAGAACCAATGATCATTCCTGCCAAAATTAAAAAACCAATCCAGACGTTTTGACGAAACATTTCCCCATAGGCAGAGTGAGGTATTTTTGGCTGTTGTAAGCGCGTAATTTGCCAAATCCAACCGATGGTGGCGAAGATTAAACTGATCCAAAATGCTGTCTTTAAGTGAACTAATACACCTACTCCAGCTAGGAGAATAACTGTCCCCATGAGGAAAATAGCGATCGCTGTAGGGGCATATTTACCAAAGAATATAGCACTAGAATTAATACCTATACGTTTATCGTCTATGCGATCGCTCATCGCATAGATTGTATCAAATCCTAATGTCCATAGTACCGTTGCCCCCCAAAGTAACCACGTCGGTGCTGTAATATTGGCTGTAACTGCACTCCAACTAATTAAAACCGCAAAACCCCAAGCTATGGAAAGCACCAATTGAGGAACAGGAAATACCCGCTTTGCACCAGGATACAGGACGATAACCGGAACGGCGGCCACAGACAACCAGAAGCTTAATGGATTAAGATAGAAGGCGATAACTGCGGCACAGGCGAGGGAGACTATCCCCACCACAATCCCAATTTTAACGGAAAGGGCGCGAGATGCCAGGGGGCGATCGCGTGTTCTCTCAACTTGGGGATCAATATCTCTGTCCCATAAATCATTAACCACACAACCAGCCGCACTGGTCGCCATACTACCGCAAATAATTACTCCTACTAGGGGGATAGGCGGTTTACCGCCAGCGGCTAAGAATACAGCCCATAATGCGGGTATCATCAGAATTAACCTACCTTCCGGTTTATTCCACCTTAACAGCCGGATAATTACAAGCCATAATGGTTCTTGGTTGGTTTTTGGTGTCTCCAACATATTTGGTCATTTAACATATCTTTACATTTATAGAATATCCTTATTTGCTATTTCTCCTCCAGTCCCTATTCGCAAGCACAAAAAATGGTAAATTCCGTCTCGGCTAATTGGGAGAACACACCCAGTCAATCAGTTCCAGAAAATCAGATGATTGCAGCCATTGATATTGGTACAAATTCTTTGCACATGGTGGTGGTAAAAATTGAAGCAACTTTACCATCTTTTACCATTATTGCCAGAGAAAAGGAAACGGTGAGATTAGGCGATCGCAATTTAATTACTGGCGACTTAAAACTAGAAGTTATGAGTAAAGCGATCGCCTGTTTAGGCCGATTCAAAACCCTTGCTAACAGCTTAGGAACAAATAGCATTGTGGCGGTGGCGACAAGTGCAGTCCGTGAATCTCCCAACGGTAAAGAATTTCTTCATCAAATCGAAATAGAAGTTGGCTTAATTGTTGACTTGATTTCTGGACCTGAAGAAGCCCGTCGCATCTACTTAGGTGTCTTGTCGGGGATGGAATTTAACAACAAACCCCACATCATCATTGACATTGGTGGTGGTTCAACAGAATTAATTTTAGGAGACAGCGAAGAACCCCGTAGTCTCACCAGTACCAAAATCGGTGCAGTCCGCCTCACCGGAGAATTAATCGCCTCAGATCCCATCAGCGAAACCGAATTTAAATACCTCCAAGCCTACGCTAGAGGAATGCTAGAACGTTCTGTAGAAGAAGTCCAAGGAAAACTCAAAATTGGCGATTCTCCCCTGTTAATCGGCACATCTGGGACAATAGAAACCATTGCCACCATCCATGCACGGGAAAAATTAGGTCTTATTCCCACCACCCTCAACGGCTATCAATTCAGTCTCCAAGACTTGCGAACCTGGGTAAATCGCCTCCGCAAAATGACCAATGTAGAACGGGCGGCGATCGCCGGAATGCCAGAAAAGAGGCCAGAAGTGATACTTTCAGGAGCAGTAATTTTACAGGAAGCAATGACCTTATTAGGAGTCGAATCCTTAACAGTCTGTGAACGTTCTCTTCGAGAAGGCGTAATTGTAGACTGGATGCTGACTCATGGCTTCATTGACAACAGACTACGGTTTCAAAGTTCCATTCGAGAACGCAGTGTATTAAAAACTGCCAAAAAATACCAAACTAACTTAGAACATAGCGCTCGCGTTACCGCTTTTGCGTTAGATATATTTGACCAAACCAAAGGACAACTACATTATTGGAATGCAGATCAACGCCAATTACTATGGGCTGCTGCCATTTTACACAATTGTGGCCACTATGTCGGTCATTCATCACACCACAAACATTCATACTACTTAATTAGAAATAGTGAATTACTCGGTTATAACGAAACCGAAATCGAACTCATCGCCAATATAGCCCGTTATCACCGCAAATCTCCACCCAAGAAAAAGCACGACAGCTATCGAAATCTACTGCACAAAGAACATCGGACAATGGTTAATCAACTCAGCGCCATCTTAAGATTAGCTGTGGCTTTAGACAGAAGACAAATAGGAGCTATTTCTTATGTTAAATGCGACTATATTCCCAACTTCAAAGAATTTAAGATGTCCATATTTCCATCTACCATTGATGATGAATGTGCCTTAGAAATGTGGAGTTTAGATTACAAAAAAGGAGTTTTTGAAGAAGAATTTGGTTTAAGATTCGTAGCAACATTAATTAATAGATAAAGTTGCTACAAGTAGGTTAGCATTGAAAATTGTCGTTATGGGAAGGTAAGAGGCAATACTTCGACTTCGCTCAGTAACCAGATGCAAGAGTGAAGAAGCTTTGGGCGATTTTACTTTTCTTTACACACTTTGGTTTTATTGTGTTCACCTACTTAGCCGTATGCACTCTTTGTGAGATACATAAATCGCAAAACCTGTAGGTTTCCCCGCCCTTAATTATATTGCATCAAGCGCGATAACCGCTATATTACCGTAGGGATGCTTCCGTTGCCAAATGCGGAAAATCCCTCCGAGATGATGCTATAATTTAAGTAATCAAATTCCAGGATAAATTCTATGCCAGTAGAAGCTATTTATGAACAAGGAACATTGAGGTTATCAGAACCAATAACACTACCAGAAGGAAGTAAAGTACAAGTAATTATTATTCCTCTAGAATCTTATTCTCAACATAAAAACCCCTTAGAAATTTTACAAGAGATTGCTGAACTGCCTTTAGAAGGAAAAACAGATACTTTCTCAGGTTTAGATCATGATCAAGTTTTATATTCCAAATAGTTTATGATTTTTGTTGATACGGGTGCTTGGTTTGCTAGTATTGTTCCTGCTGATTCCGAGCATCAAAATGCTATTTTATGGTTAACTAATAACAAAGAAACTTTATTAACGACTGACTACGTAATTGATGAAACATTGACTTTATTAAGAGCAAGAGGAGAAACAAAACGATCTATTATTTTAGGTGAAGCTTTCTTTTCAGGTAAATTAGCAACCATCTATTATTTAACAGAGGAAGATATCCATTTAACTTGGCAACTATTTCGTGATTATTCTGATAAAGAATGGAGTTTTACGGATTCTAGTAGTAAAGTTGTCATGGAAAAGCTGGGAATTATGAAAGCATTTGCGTTTGATTACCATTTTCGTCAGTTTGGTTCGGTTCAAGTTGTTCCATAATCTACATAAAAATTTAAGTATTGTAAAGTGGGTAATGCCCACCTTAAGAGGGCTTTAATAGACTTTAAAGAAAATGACTCATAGATAGGTTAATTATGAACTAGCCTCACAGCTAATACCTATAACCAAAAATTATATATGTATAAATATCACAATACAAATTTATTATATTTACGGTTGCACAGCCCTAACCACACATTGATATATTCACAGAAGTATTTATCAAAACAAAGTAAAAAAGATAACACTTAAAAACAGAAATTTCTTTTATAAAAAATCAGCCGAGGCGTGCTAAAGTTTTGATCTTGTTATCTTCCTTAGCTGCTTCAGCTTATGTATCTGCCTTCTTTACATCCACAACACCTTGAAGAATTAGTCAAGAACAGTGGTATAAACTTAGACTTAATTCTTTTAAACTTTAAATCGCTTCAGGGCATCAGTGCTTATGAATATTTGCTAATTTCTGACCAACTCCCTCGCACCAATACAGGGATGATTAGAAATGCTTGGTTGCAGCGTTATCATCATGTTACCGCAGGTGGTTGGTGGTGTTCGGGACTAGACCCCCTCAACAATTGGCACAATATGGAATGGGGATGTTTTAAGCCCAACCAACCGCGACAAAATCAAAAAGGTAAATCCATCAAATATGAACATCCTCCCAGTACACCCACACGCATATTTTGTTTACGCATATCCTTACAAATTTGGCAAGAAGTTGGACAACGTTACAACTTAAGTTTACCGGAAAATATCACCATTAATCATGATGGTGAAGCCGAAGGCTTTTGGTCATGGGTAATTAAAAATAAAATAGCTATTGTTATTTGTGAAGGTGTGAAAAAAGCCGCAGCCCTTTTAAGTCAGGGATATGTTGCGATTGCGATTCCCGGCATTAATAGCGGTTATCGGGTCATTAAAGATGAATTTGGCAAAGTTACCCGTCGGCAATTAATCCCTGATTTAGCCGCATTTACACATACAAAACGCGATTTTTATATTTGTTTTGATTTTGAAACTCAAGCCAAAAAAATTGCCGCTGTAAATAATGCTATTTCCCAACTCGGTTATTTATTTCAACAACAAAACTGCCCTGTTAAAGTTGTCGAACTTCCAGGAAAAGAAAAAGGAGTTGATGAATTTATCATTGCTAAAGGTGCAACAGCATTTGATAAAATTTATCGTCAAAGTCTAGATTTAGATATTTATATTGCCCAAACCAAACCTCACACAGAGTTAACAATTCCGGCAGCACTGACTATTAACCGTCCTTATTTGGGAAACATTACCTTTCCTACCTCTGGTTTAGTGGGAGTTAAATCAGCAAAAGGTACAGGTAAAACCACAGCCCTAGAAAGCATTGTTCAACAAGCAAAAAACCATAATCAACCAGTTTTATTAATTACCCATAGAATCATCTTAGGACGGTTTTTATGTGATAAAATCGGCATTAAATGGGGTTTTGAACATCAAGAATGGAGTATAGAAGCTGATGAAGTACCTGTTACTTATCCTTTAGCAACTACCCCATCTTTAGGATTATGTGTAGATTCAATTTGGAAATTAAAACCCGAAGATTGGCGCGGTGCAATATTAATTTTAGATGAAGTTGAACAATCTTTATGGCATTTACTCAATAGCAATACCTGTAAACAAAAACGAGTTAAAATTCTCCGCATTTTTCAACAACTAATTTCTACAATTCTCACAACTGGAGGATTAATCATTGTCCAAGATGCCGATTTATCAGATGTATCTTTAGAATATTTACAGACTTTATCAGGAATTAAATTAACCCCTTGGGTAGTTGTCAATGAATGGAAACCAGCAAAAGGTTGGGATACAACTTTTTATGATTCACCCAATCCTACACCCCTAATTCATCAACTGGAATTAGACCTAATTGCTGGACGAAGATGCTATGTAACTACCGATAGTCGTTCTGGACGTTACAGTTGTGAAACCATTGAACGTTATTTAAGGGAACGGTTACAAAAACTCAGAAGAGAATTTCCTGAAACCCTGGTAGTTAGCAGTTATACTACTAATACACCTGGTCATGCAGCCGTTGATTTGATAGCAGCAATAAATCAAAAAATTACTGATTATGATACTGTTTTCGTTACCCCTAGTTTGGGAACAGGAATTAGTATTGATGTCCAACATTTTGACCGAGTTTATGGTATTTTTCAAGGAGTAATTCCTGACTCAGAAGCCCGTCAAGCTTTAGCAAGAGTTAGAGATAATGTTCCCCGTGTGATTTGGTGTGCTAAACGCGGTATTGGCTTAATTGGTAGTGGTAGTACAAATTATCGGTTACTATCTCATTGGTATCAAGAAAATCAAAAAGAAAATTTGGCTTTATTAAGTCCTTTACACAAAATAGATGTAGATTTACCTTTAGTTTATGATCCCATTCATTTACGCACTTGGGCAAAATTATCTGCCAGGGTAAATGCCTCTATTCGTCTTTATCGGCAATCTATGCAAGATGGATTGATAGCTGATGGTCATTATATCCAAATGCGAAGTAATGAAGTACAAAACAACATTCTCCGTGATTTACGTTTAGCCTTTTTTGCCACTGAACCTAGTGATTTAGAAAATCGTAAACGGTTAATTGTCGAAATTGTGAAAGTGCAAAAAGATTGGGCGCAAAGTCGGCAAAAAGCTAAGGAAATTAAACGCAAAATCAAAGACATTAAGCAACAGAACCAATTAGCAGCAGCAAATTCTGTAGCTACAGCTAAGGATATTGACTATGTAGAATATGAACATCTATTAACTAAACATTCTCTCAGTAATTCAGAACGTCATCAAGTTAGTAAATATATTCTCAGGCAAAGGTATGGAATTGTCGTTACTCCTCAACTGAAATTACAAGACGAAAAAGGATATTATGGACAATTGTTAATTCATTATTATTTAACTCATGAAAGTGAATATTTTCATGTTAAAGATCAACAAGAATGGAGTCAGCAGTTATTGTGGGGTGAAGGTAAAGTTTTTCTGCCAGATTTAAGAACTTATACGCTCAAAGTGGAAGCTATGCGGGCTTTGGGAATAATGCAATTTTTGGAAATAGAAAGGGTATTTACTGAAAATGATGCTGACTTAATTTGGTTGAAAAATGTGGCCATACAAAGTAGTAGACATATTAAACGGGCTTTAGGAATTGATTTAGTTAGAGGTAAGGAATCTGTTGCGGGAATTAAGTTATTAAACAGACTTTTAAGTTTGTTGGGTTTGAAGTTGCAACAAGTCAATGATGGTTATAAAATTGATTTAGAAACTCTCAATGATGGTAGAAATAAAATATTTGCAGTTTGGCAACATCGTGATGATTTGATGTTAACTTCTTTACATAATATGGAACGAGAAATAGTGGATTTATCTAGGAAGTCTCAGTATGAAACTGTGTTGATAAGTTGACCAAAAAAACAGATCCCCGACTTCTCAAAGAAGTCGGGGATCTGTGGTAGAATCTAGTTTGTGCGCCTACAAGTGACAAAATGAATAAGAATATCAATTTTGATGTTGTTAATGCTTTGCACCAACAGGGTTTAGATCATTATCATGATGGTAATTATCAACAAGCGATCGCTAATTTTGATACAGTTTTGGAATTATACCCTGATTTTTCGATAGCTTATATTAATCGAGGTAATATTTTTCATATTTTAGGGAATTATGAAAAAGCTATTACTGATTATAATCAATGTATAAAAATAAATCCTAATTTTGCGGAAGCCTATCATAATCTTGGTAATAGCTATTATGCTTTGCAAGAATATGAAAATGCCCTTTCTAATTATAATTTTTCTCTAGAAATTAATCCTAAATTTGGTGCAGCTTACTACAATCGCGGTTTAGTTTATGCTCGTATTCAAGATTATCACCAAGCGATCGCTAACTTTAATCAAGCATTAAAAATAGTTCCTGATGATATTCAAGCATACTATGAACGAGGTTTAGTCTATAGCAACTTGGGAGATTATGAAAGTGCTATTCAAGATTATAATCAAGCATTACAAATCAATCCCACATTAGCTTTAGTATATGGTTTTCGAGCTAATGCACATCATCAATTAGGAAATTATGAAAATGCTATTCAAGATTATAACCAAGCATTACAAATCAATCCCCATTTAGCTACAGCGTATTATGGACGGGGAATGGTACGAGAGGCTATGCAAGACTTTGCTAATGCAGTTACAGATTATACTCAAGCTATAGAAGTGTCTCCAGAATTTGCCCCGGCTTATTGTAAGCGAGGTGATGCTCATAAGTTGTTAGGTAATATACAAATGGCTATTCAAGACTATAATCAAGCCTTACTAATAGATACAGATTTTTTAGCTGCTTATTATCATCGAGGTAATAGTCGTTATACAGTTAAAGATTTTGCTGGTGCAGTTAGTGATTTCACAGAGGCTTTACGCTTAAATCCCCAGTCTGCTGTATTTTATAGCGATCGCGCCAATGCTCGTTATGCCCTGAAAGAATATCAAAAAGCCATATCAGATTATACTCAAGCCATCAGCATTAACCCTAGTTTAGCTGAAGATTGGTTTAATCGAGGTCGGAGTCGCTTTCTAGTCGGAGAATTAAATAGCGCATTAGCAGATTTAAACCAAGCGATACAATTACAGCCCCGTTATCCTTTAGCTTATTTAGTCAGAGCAGATATCCATAAACATTTGGGTAATCAATTAGATGCGATCGCCGATTTTCGTAAATCTGCTGATCTCTATTCTCAGTCAGGAAATACGCGGTATTATCAGGAGATTACCAATCTGATTTCCAGAATGTCTCAGTCTTGAATAGGGGGTAGGGGGGTAGGGGGGTAGGGGAGTAGGGGGGGTAGGGGAGTAGGGGGGGTAGGGGAGTAGGGGAGTAGGGGAGAAATTTCTTTCTTCTTTCTTCTTTCTTCTTTCTCCTGAACTCCTGAATGGGCGCAGGCCCTGCGCCCCTACCTCCTGATAGCGCAGCGTGGCGTTAGCCATACTCCTGAACTCCTGGAGGGGGAAACCCCGCCCCTACTTAATTTCTCGATAGTGTTTTTGAAGATCCTCAATCGTGAACAAAGCCTCAAACTGCAACCCAGCCGACTCATATAGCTCCCCACCGCCCTGCAATCTATCTATAAGGGAGATTACCCTATCTACCGTATAACCAGCCGCCTGTAGCCTCTCCACAGCCTTGAGGGCAGATTGTCCAGTTGTTACCACATCTTCCAAAACCACGACTTTTGCCCCCTGGGGTAAACTGGGACCTTCAATATAAGCCATTGTTCCGTGTCCCTTAGCTTCTTTGCGAATAATTAAAGCTGGTATCGGTCTATTTTCGTACACAGAAACTACACTAACTGCTGATACAATAGGATCAGCACCCAAGGTCAAACCTGCCACAGATTGAGTATCTTTAGGTAACATTGGTAATAATAATCTAGCCATAGCCAAAGCACCTTGGGGGTCAAGTGTGACTTGTTTACCATTAATATAGTAAGAACTATGTTGTCCAGAGGAAAGAACAAAATCACCTTCTTGATACGCAAGTCGGCAAAATAAATCTAGTAACTTTTGACGGAGAGTGGTTAAATCAGTGGTAGTTGCCCAAATGTTTGGGTTACTAGAAACTTCGGCGGAATAAGACATTACAAACAATTAAAGTTGTGTTAAATCAAAATTGAAACTCAACAGAGTTATCTTTATTAAGCATAAATTAAGATTTACCCAAAAAGTAGCGAGAATCAATCAACTCCATTACCCTCGTTCCCAGACTCCGGCTGGGAATGCCCTCAAGAGGCTCTGCCTCAAGCATCCCACCTCACACCTCAAAAATCAACCAACTCAACAGCCAATAAACTTGGTAATTCCAGATAATTCCGATAACTAGAATAACGCCAATGAGACGGCTCATCAACATAACCACGTTGCACCGGATTATGATGAATGTAATCTAAGTAGGTGAACACAATAAAACCAAACTGTGTAAAGAAATGTAAAATCGCCCAAACCCTTTTCACTCTTGCCTCTTGCCTCTTGCCTTTTGCCTTGCCATAACGACAATTTTCAACGCTCACCTACTTAATTTTTGTCTAAACATTTCCTCATTAGAAATTGTTTGGGGGTGAAAACCTTCTTGACAAAGTTGATAATCTTGTTTTGTTTTATGTTTTAATTTATGAACTTCCAGTTGCTGAAGTACATAACTGACGTTATTTTTCTCAAGTAAATCAATAATCGAACGAGCGGTAAATGATTTAAAATTTGCGATTTCTTTAGATAAGTTGGCAGCAGCAGCAATAAGATGAAGATGGTTTTCCATAATCACATAACCATACAATGTCAACCGCTGCTGGCATTGGAGAAAATTGAGGGAATCTATAATAATTTGGGCAATTTCCATATTGCCAAATAATGGCATCTAATTTACCAATGTGCAGGTAAGAAAGTGGGGTTGTGTTCCTAATACATGATAGTTTTTTGATTTGTAGTGGTATTGAGATGAGGCAGAGCCTCTGGGGGGCATTCCCAGCCGGAGTCTGGGAACGAGAGATAAGGTGAGGCAGAGCCTCTGGGGGGCATTCCCAGCCGGAGTCTGGGAACGAGAGATAAGGTGAGGCAGAGCCTCTGGGGGGCATTCCCAGCCGGAGTCTGGAAGGGTTACACTTGACGATTTACTAGGGTGGCGCTGGCTTGGTCAACAGGCATCAGTAAGACCTCACTAATATTAACATGACTCGGCCTAGTGGTACAGAAAAAGATCACATCAGCTACATCATCAGGAGTTAGGGGTTTAACTCCCTCATACACCTTTTTAGCCCGTTCTATATCACCATGAAAACGCACTTCACTAAATTCTGTTTCTACCATTCCAGGGTCTACAGAAGTCACCCGCACGGGAGTTCCTAAAAGGTCTTGTTTTAAGCCTTCAGAAATGGCTTTAACGGCTGCTTTTGTCCCACAATAGACATTACCACCGGGATAGGTTTGATGTCCGGCGATAGAACCGATATTGATAACATGACCATGATTCCGTTCCACCATTCCTGGGACAACATAACGGGTAAGGTAAAGCAAACCTTTGATATTAGTATCAATCATTTCTTCCCAGTCTTGAAAGTCGCCTTCCTGTAATTTACTTAAACCGCGACTTAAACCAGCATTGTTAATGAGAATATCAATATTTTTCCAAGATGAAGGTAAGTTAGCAATAGCAGATTCTACCGCCAAGCGATCGCACACATCAAGTTGTAATAAATGGATTTTCTCAGATGGAATATCCAACGAATTAGCTAATTGCTGTAACCGTTCCCACCGTCGTGCAGCTAAAATCAGTTTTGCACCAGCATGAGCAAAAATCTTGGCACAAGCAGCACCAATACCGCTACTTGCACCAGTAATGAAAACAATTTGGTTTTGCATAGAAAAGTCCAGTAGGGGCGCAGGGCCTGCGCCCAAAAGTTAAATGCACCCAACAGTTAAAATAGTTATTACCCAGTCCCCAATCCCCTACTTCTTGACTACCTGCAACCGTTGAGTAATAATAGTCATATCTTCACCTCGGCGAATTACAGCGGAAATCCATTGAGGTCCGGGAGTAGAGGGTGCGCGTCCTATTTTGAAGAGTCCACCAGAATTGAGAAATTCTAAATTTGCAATTGTGGGGTTGAGGAGTTTGCTGCTTTGAATGGGTTCTTCTATGGCTGTTCCCAAGAGAAAATCTTCACCTAATGGTTCTTGGACAATGGCATCAAAACTATATTTTTCCCCAACTTTTACCTGTTGTGGTAATTTAATTTCTACTTGGGGTGGTTTACTGCCAGCGGTTAGTTGAGTCCGTTCTGATAGAATATCTTGCTGAACGATTTTTGCACCTGCGACTTTTTGCCGCGATTTAATTGTAGATTGCAGAGTTAAATTATTATTACCTGATGCTGGTAAACCGCTAATTGTGGTGACAGTATTCGCAATAATTGTATTGCCTTCCGATTTCCAAGATTCTAGCTTGGTTGTGTAACGTAATTTGGGATATCGTTTCCAAAGTCCTGTTAAGGCTTGTTCCATTGCTTTGCGGTTTAAGCCGTCACCATGAGTAAATGTAGGGCTATAAAATTCCATGACACCGTTCACATTACCTTGATTAGCGGCATTATCAATTTGTGTTAATAGGTTAGTAAGTGTAGCAGGGGCATTTGCCAGTTGACCGGCTTGTGCCAATTGCCAAGTGCCGGATAAACCAATTGCTAGTACACTGGAAATTAGGGAAATACTCGTGATCAATGTTTTGTTACGTTTCATTAATAAGGGGATAATTTTAGTCATAGGGAAGATTTTAGTGATTTGATGATACAAGATCAGGAATTTGTTTTATCTTAATGAAACTGGGAGATAAATGGTATAGTCGGGAATGGTAAATCCATCAATTAGATTACTCATAGCAGCTAGTGGGACAGGTGGACACTTGTTTCCGGCGATCGCATTGGCTGAAAAACTGCCAGAATACAATATTGAATGGCTGGGTGTGCCAAATCGGCTAGAAACTCAGTTAGTTCCCAAGATATATCCTTTAAATACGGTTGCTGTTGAAGGGTTTCAGCAAGGTTTGAGTCTTGGTTCTGTCCGCACCTTGTGGAAATTAATCAGTTCGATTCTTAAAGTTAGACGGATTTTGCAACAAGGAAAGTTCCAAGGAGTTTTCACCACAGGGGGTTATATTGCCGGTCCTGCGGTGATTGCAGCGCGTTCTTTGGGTTTACCTGTGGTTTTTCATGAATCTAATGCAATACCTGGCAAAGTTACCCGCTTTTTTGGGCCTTGGTGTAAGGCAGTGGCAATAGGATTTGATGTAACTACTCAATATTTACCTGGGACAAAAACTGTCTATGTGGGTACTCCTGTTCGTTCTCAGTTTTTAGATGAGTCTGTTAATAACACTTTAGATTTACCTATTCCTGATGGTGTGCCTCTAATTGTGGTGTTTGGTGGTAGTCAGGGGGCTGTAGCTGTCAATAAATTAGTCCGACAGTCTGCGGACGCTTTGTTTCAAGCCGGTGCTTATATTGTGCATTTAACGGGTGATAATGATCCTGATATTAATAGTCTTCAACATCCTCAATATATCGCCTTGGCTTTTTATGATAATATGGCGGCTTTGTTGCGAAGAGCTAATTTAGCTATTAGTCGTTCTGGTGCGGGTAGCTTGACAGAATTGGCAGTTTGTGGTACTCCAGCAATTTTGATTCCCTATCCCTTTGCGGCGGAAGATCATCAATCTTATAATGCGGCAGTATTTACTCAAGCTGGTGCGGCTTTGTCCTTTAAACAGTCGGATTTAACTCCAGAAATATTTACAACTCAGGTATTGAATTTGTTGCAGTCTCCGACGGAATTAGGGAAAATGGGAGAGAAAGCTGCATCGATCGCTGTTCCTGATAGTGCAGATAAATTGGCGACTTTGGTGAGAGAGGCGATCGAAAATTAATTCCCATTAACTCAAAATAGTCATTCCTAAATTGTGAGCATTTGGTGATATGGCGCGGTAGGATAGATAATATCTCTCAGATTTGCAACAATCGTTTACAAGTATTACAAAAACACAGCATATTTTAAACGAATGAGGTACAGGATTTAAATTCAAAGCCAGACAGAAAGCCAGTTTTACTCCTGACTCCTGACTGGGCGCAGACCCTGCGCCCCTACCTCCTGAATTCTGCTGTAAGTAACACTCTAAAAGATTTACCAGCCGCCACTACGGTGGACTAATGACTATATTTACATTGAACTAGGAAAATTGCGAACTTTTGTAGCGATATACTAAACACGGTTAGGACATGGACTTTTACGAAATTACGAAAAACCTAAATTTGTAGGGGTAAAGCAAAAGCTCATTGGTGTCAACTTAACGTAAAACCCATAGCCCGCCTGGGAATGAATTCCCAGTCTAAGGGACTTCCAAATAAAA
>NZ_JAAVWA010000024.1:0-81000 GCF_017355725.1 Anabaena sp. 54 | reverse complement strand
CGCTTTCCGCCACCCTTCCCCCCCCCCCCCCCCCCCCTCCCCCCCCCCCCCCCTCTCCCCCCCTCCCCCCACTCCCCCCACTCCCCCTATTAGGGTATTTCCTCCTTTGGCTGTGACGCTGATTTAATTTCTGGTATTTCTAAGAATTTTTTGGTGTCTGCAAGTAGGCGATCGCCCCATAGGTTTTCTTTGAGAAAATCTAAATTGGCATAACGGGAATCTATGCGGAGTGCGGATACTCCCATTTCTAAACTTTTTTGTTTATCGCCCTGATTATAGGATGCTACGGCTAAAGCGAGTAAAGGTTCTGCGGCTTTTTTGTCAATATTAACTGCTGTTTGCCATTGCTGAATTGCGCCCGGAATGTCGCCTTGCTCGTATTTGATTAAACCAATATTGTTAATTGCTGGCCAAAACTTTTTATCTTGGTTAACTGCTAAATTAAATTGAGCGATCGCATCTGGGAATTTCTGTAACATAAGGTAGGCATTACCCAAATCAAACAAACCCCCGGAATAATTGGGTTTTAATTTCAAACCCGCTTGATAATGGCTAATAGCTCCTTGGTAATCTTTTTTTTGAAATTTGGCTGAACCCAATGCAAACAGCACTTCAGGATTTTTAGGATTGAGGGTTTGGGCTTTGTTCAAGGAGATGACAGCTTGATCAAGATCTCGATTTTGTAAATGTAAACTTCCCAGTAACCACCATATTTTGTCATTCTGTGGGGCTAATTTCGCCGCCAATTGCGCTCTAACTAAAGCTGTTTCAACTTGCTGAAACTGAGCTAATTGAGCCGCTTCCTGGGCTAAACTCAAGCCCTGTTTCTCTAACTGAGCATTATCAACTTGCACTGTATGCGGAATGAATGCCTGAGCATGGGCAGCTTTTGGCAAACTCCATAAACTGATTGCCACTAAAAGCGAAATTAACCGAATATATTTTGGCACACTACCACCTTCTAGTCCGAATATTGGAATCTTATCGCTAACGCTTTCGCTTAAGATAGCTTAACAAAATCAGATAGGATGGTCATTAGTCATTAGTCAGTGGTCATTGGTCATTGGGTAATTTTATTCTTCCTCCTAACTCCTAACTCCTAACTCCTAACTCCTGAACTCCTGACTCCTGGGACAAAATTGGCAGAATAACGGTGAAAGTAGTACCTTCGCCCAGATTGCTAGTTACTTGAATTTGTCCTTGATGATGCTCGATAATGGCTTGAGCGATCGCTAATCCTAATCCTGAACCAGTAGTTGTGGCTGTAGCGGTTTTCCCACCTCTATGAGTTCGTGCTGGATCAACTCGATAAAAGCGGTCAAATAATTTTGGTAGCGCGTCCGCAGGAATACCAGTGCCAGTATCACTAACTTTTATTTGTAAATGAGAATTAGTGTAACGCCTTCCTGTAACTCGATTTATCCCCTCTATTCTTTCTAACTCCACTTTTATGACTCCTTGAGGTGGAGTATACTGCAAAGCATTACCAATCAAATTTGTAAATAACCTGACTAATTGCTCCCAATTCCCCCTGAGAGTAAACCAATTTTCTAGTAATTCGGGATTAACTTTTGTCAACGCAGAATCAACTAAATTCAAAACCAGATTAATTTGTTTTTCTCTAGCTACCAGTTGTTGTTCTTCCACAACTTCCATTAATAAAGCATCAAGAGGACAAGATGAAAATAAATCCGTGCTAATACCACTATCTTGTCTAGCCAAAAATAGCAAATCGTTAACTAACTTCCCCAATCTTTGAGTAAGTCGTTCTACTACCTTTAATTGTTGTTTATATTCAACCGTATTTTTTTCTTCTTCCCCTGCATCCAAATCAGCCAAAGCAATTTGAACATTAGTTTGAATTAAAGCAATCGGACTTCTTAATTCATGAGAAGCATCAGCAGTAAATTGTTTTAGGCGTTGATAAGATTCTCGCACAGGTTCCATCGCCTTACCCGATAAAAACCAACCACTAGCCGCCACTGACAATAGCATTAAACTAATACCTAAAGCCAAATCAAAAATTAATTCCCGGCTAGGTTTCGTCACCTCAAACCAAGGATGACTAACTCGTAAATATCCTAAAACTTGTCTTCCTTTTTCTATCCTTTTCGTAACTTGTCTAAATAACTGTGCAGATTCTCCCCATCCTCCCATGCCCTCTATTCGCACAGTTTCACCTGTATGATGAGTATGAATAGGAATATCTAATATTTCCGAAAAAGTTGACCATAATAATTCACCATTAGAACTAAACCACTCTAAATCAATCCGATCATCTTCGGCACTTTCAGCATTATTAGGAAAACTAGCTTCTACATTTATTCGCAGTTGATTTGGGTGAAAATTTATCGGTTCAATTACCAAAGAGCGCTCGACAACTTCCACCACATGATATAGTGTATCGTCAATGCGCTCAACCAATGTACTACGAACATATAAATATACTCCACTAGCAAATAATAATAGTAAAATTGCCGTTATAGCCGTGTACCAAATTGCCAACCGGCGACGAGTAGCTTGAAACAGATAAATAGACATAAAATGAATAAATTGATAACCTGTCACTTCGTTCTCTTGTATGGTTGCCAGCCTCGCTAAAATTTGCTTTCCTTCCTGCCCATTACGCCGGATAAAGCTGAGGTTATCTGCTTGCAGCAGCGCTTCGCTATCGGTGTCAAGAATATACATGAGATTAAGCTATTCAGCAGAGTTACGCCATTCTTTCCCTAACTTAACTACTTCCTCAAAGTGAGGATCGTTTTCAAAGCTACCAGCAATTTTCAGCCACCAAGGAGTTTTGTTAGGAACTAATACAGATAGCATTTGTCTCATTTGTGCTAATTCTGTTTCTAAGGTTGCAACTCGTGACTCAAGTTGTTGAGATTGATCTTCAATTTGTTGGGAGATCATATACAGCAGTTGCAGGTTGAATGCAATACAATTAAGGGCGCAGACCCTGCGCCCCTACAGGATTGGCGATGAAACTTTGTACCTCATAACAGCAGGAAGTGCTGTAAATTTTTAGCAAGATAGTGTTATACGGCTATTTTAACAATATCTCTAAGATCGGCAATTCTTCCACTCAATATAGTAAGTAGTGATACAGAATTAATTACACAATGTCATTGCGTAAGCGTTGCGTGGCGTTAGCCATATGGAACGAAGTGAAATGAAGCAATTCCAAGGGTTGTGATTGCTTCCCTTCCCTCGCAATGACTGTAAATATTTTTGTCCAATTACTTATGAGCCTAAGTACCTCCGGTGAGTGAGTACGCGAGTTCACTACAGAAAAATTGGAAACTCAGTTATTTATTATACTAAAAACGGTTGAGACATGGACTTTTGTAAAATCACGAAAACCACAGATTTGTAGTGGTTTAGCACTGCTCATTGGTGTCAACTTAGGCTACAAATAGCTTATTTGTTTAGCATCTAAACCCGCCCGGAACTTAAGTTCCGGTCTAATAGCCAAAGTAAACTGAAGTTTACTAAAGAATTTAAAAATTTTTACGGTTATTTAGTCATCTTGAGATGACTTTTGCTATTAGACTGGGAATTAATTCCCAGTTGGGTTGTCGGTTTTGCGTTAAGTTGACACCTATGATCACTGCTAAACCCAAAGAACCTCATCCTCTGGAGGATAGTCGTCTTTGCAAAAATCACGATAACGCATCTTCAAGGGTTTTCGGCATCTACTTTATAAAATAAGCTGAATAAGTAGTCGGACAAAATTAAATTCACTCGTTGAGAGAGGGAACAGGGAACAGGGAACAGAAAAATCAATTGTGTAATTAATTCTGTCCCATTACTTATGATTTCATAATTCCCATCCTTGCTTGATGTTATTCAATCAGTCACTCGGTTTTGATTAAAACACTGAAACTGAGAAATTTTATCTAAAAATAATTATTTTTTTATACATAAGAATATCAAATTGCCAACTTAATCAGGTTTCTAGATCAAGAAGTGTAAAAATCTATGCAGTAGCAATTAAGATATTGATATTCACGCTCTATAGACGATGTCTACCTATCTCTAGGTGATTATGGCGAAACCAAAAAAAAATTCTGCTTCCATGAATTTGAGTGATCCACAATACTACATCAACCGTGAGTTAAGTTGGCTAGAATTTAATAATCGGGTCTTACATGAGGCTTGTGATCCCAGAACTCCTCTGTTGGAAAGGCTGAAATTTTTAGCCATTTTTAGTTCCAATTTGGATGAGTTCTTTATGGTACGAGTGGCAGGTTTAAAGCAACAGGTAGAAGCCACTGTTAATTTATTAACTCCTGATGGCCGGACACCACAGAAACAACTAGATGATATTCGTTTGCATTTGAATCCCCAACTCAAAAAGCACAATGCGGAATTTGAGGAAGTGCTGCGACCACTGTTAGTCCAGCAGGGAATCTATATTCTGGATTACATAGAATTGAATCCCAAACAGCGAAGTTATCTAGATAACTATTTTGAAGAGCAGATTTTTCCAGTTCTGACTCCTCTTGCTGTTGATCCTAGTCATCCCTTTCCTCACATTTCTAATCTCAGTTTAAATCTAGCAGTGGTGGTCAAAAATCCTGATACAGAAGAGGAGTTTTTTGCCAGAGTTAAAGTTCCTCAAGTCTTACCAAGATTTTTGCCATTACCCCCAGAGTTGAGAGTTCAAGACAATGGGAAAATTGCTAACTGGTCAGGGATTCCCTTAGAACAAGCGATCGCTCATAACCTAGAATCTCTCTTTCCCGGCATGAGTATCCAAGAATATCACCCATTCCGCATTACCCGCGACGCTGATCTAGAATTAGAGGAAGATGAAGCCGACGACCTGTTATTAGCCATTGAACAGGAACTTCGCAAACGCCGCATGGGGGGGAATACCGTCAGGTTAGAAATTCGCTCCCAAACCCCTGCATCAGTGCGTTCCCGTCTCTTAGAAGATTTACGACTCACCAACAGCGACATTTATGAAGTTGATGGTCTGTTGGCACTGCGGGATTTAATGTACTTTCTGGCACTACCACTACCAGAACTTAAAGATCTCCCCCGTCAATCCGTCGTTCCTTCCCGCTTACAACGGCTCAGAGAACCCTGTATTGATACTGACGTTCTTGAACAAGAAGAAGGAAAAGACTTCTTTTCCATAATTCGAGAAAAAGATTTGCTAGTTCATCATCCCTATCAATCTTTCTCCGGGACAGTAGTGCGCTTTATTACTAGTGCCGCCCATGATCCCAACGTCCTAGCCATCAAAATGACTCTCTACCGGACTTCTGGAGACTCACCCATAGTTAATGCTTTAATTGCAGCAGCAGAAAATGGTAAACAAGTTTCCGTATTAGTCGAATTAAAAGCCCGGTTTGATGAAGAGAATAACATTTATTGGGCAAGACGTTTAGAAAGAGTTGGTGTTCATGTTGTCTATGGTTTAGTCGGTTTGAAAACCCATAGCAAAATCGTCTTGGTAGTGCGACGAGAAAAAGACAGAATGCGCCGTTATGTACACATTGGGACTGGGAATTACAACCCCAAAACCGCACGACTCTATACAGATTTAGGCTTATTTAGTTGTCGAGAAGAATTAGGCGCAGATTTAACAGATGTGTTTAACTTCTTAACAGGCTACTCTCGCCAAAAATCCTATCGAGAAATTATGGTAGCACCTGTGAATATGCGCGATCGCTTTCTCGAATTAATTAAACGCGAAATTGACAATGTGCAAAACGGATTTTCCGGTCGCATAGTCGCCAAAATGAACGCCCTAGTTGACCCACAAATAATTTCTGCCCTGTACGAAGCATCCCGCGCTGGGGTTCAAATTGACCTAATTATTCGGGGAATATGTTGTTTGCGTCCCGGACTACCAAATCTCAGCGACAACATTCGCGTTATCAGCATTATTGGCCGCTTTTTAGAACACTCCCGCATATATTACTTCTACAATCATAACCAAGAAGAAATATATATCGGCAGCGCAGATTGGATGCGGCGTAATTTAGATCGTCGCGTCGAAGTTATTACCCCCATCAAAGACCAAGAAATTGCCAAAGATTTACAAGAAATCTTAGGGATTATGTTAGCAGATAATCGTCATGCCTGGGAATTACAACCTGATGGCAATTATACCCAAAGATGCCCAGGTGATAACTGTCCAGAAGCCAATTCTCAAAAAACAATTATGTCTATGGCTTTACGTTCCGCCGGCATAAATTAGACTCTCATTAGTTGCAGCAAAAGTGAATCATCACCTCAAATTCTCATAGCGTAAGCATGGCTTAAGCATATCTGAATTTACATACCCTTTTGTCAATTCTTCATCTATCCCATGACTTAAGTAGGTTGGCGTTGAAAATTGTCGTTATAGCAAGGCAAGAGGCAAGAGTAAAGAAGTTTTCAGTGATTCTACGTTTCTTTACACAGTTTGGTTTTATTGTGTTCACCTACTTACGTCACACTGCGCTATCACAAAAAGACCTTTTTAGTAAACCCCAAATAACATATTTTAAACATAATGTCCGATCATCCTATGCCAGTTTCCTAATCGGTGCATCTACTACATCAGTGTTATGCAAAATTTGCATAAAATTCACCTTTTAGCCCCCAAAATTCACTCATCAGACAGAGTAAATTTAGAACTCGCATTCATAAACTATAGTCATACATATTTATTATTTTTTGGGAATGTTAATGTTGTCCAAAGAGCCTTCTAAATTGCGCCTTCTTGTAGTTGATGATCATGAACTCACTCGTTTAAGTCTGTACCTAATTTTTTCTACTCAAGAAAATATTCAAGTTGTTGGTTTAGCTAGTAATGGTCAAGAAGCTATAGACATGGTTAAATGCCATCAACCTCATGTGATCATTCTCGATTTACAAATGCCGATTATGGATGGTTGGTCAGCATCTAATTACATTAAAGCTATATCTCCAAATACTCAAATTTTGGCTTATTCCTCAATAGATGAATCATATTTTCATAACTATAAAATTAAATATCAATTTGATAAAGTTTGCACAAAAGATATTCCCACAAAAGAACTCATTACCTTAGTCAGAAAATTAGGCAACAAACTTGGGTATTCTTCATTTTTTGAAGAAAGATTGCACTCTGCTTAATCTTCCTTGTAGATTGGGTTAAGAGGATGTTTTAAAAGTTTTTAATGTATTAATAAACCCCTCTGCAAACCTCTTTAGTAGTCTGTCAACCCGAAAATGACGGGTGAAGGCAAGCAGGGGGAGAAGAGAGGCACCGAGGGCAAGGGAGGGAAGAACAGAAGTTTTTTCCAATCATTAAGTAATTGGACAAAAATATTTACAGTCATTGCGAGCGAAGGGAAGCAATCACAACCCTTGGAATTGCTTCATTTCACTTCGTTCCATATGGCTAACGCCACGCCACGCTAACGCAATGACATTGTGTAATTAATTCTGTCTCACTACTTACCCGTCAAAATAAATTTGACCAACTACTAGTAGATTCTGACCATGAAAAATTCAGAAAGTAGGGGCGCAGGGTCTGCGCCCAGAAACGATTCATTAATAACAGCATGAAATTTAGGCGTTGCTGATTAAGAGTATGATTTTATTTCACGCAGAGGCGCAGAGTCTCAGAGAGTAAGAGTTTCATTTTTTTGATTTTCCAATTTCATACCTCAATTCAGCAACGCCCAATTTGTCAAAGGTATTGTAATTATCAATTACCTTTTTTCCTGCCTAAATTGACATAACTAACAACTTAGGTTAATTATTTCTCGTTTCAGGAATAGTCCGTTTAAACTCATCAAGTAAATCATCTAATTCTTCCAAAGCTTGATTCACATCAACTCTTAAAGTTCCTAGATTGGGTTGTTCCAATAAACTCAGCAACCGCTCACGTTTATCTTGAACAGTGCTAATTCGGTCTTTAATTGTCTGAATATCCATTTTTTTGCTTCCTATTTTGAAACACTTCAAATCTAAAGTTAACGCAAAAAGTAAAAATCTCCATATCCCCTTTCCCAATTTGTCACCAATCAGCGATGATAATAAAAGATGAAAATAAATTATACTAATCTCAAATTATGCTCGGCAGAATTTCTTTAGGAACACTTGGCTTAACAATAGGTACTATACTCACCATAACAGGTTTTGTTGCCTACTTTGTAGATAATGCCACCCTCAATCTAGTGGGATTTTTCTATGGATTTCCCCTATTACTGGGAGGTTTAGCCCTAAAAGCCAATGAACTTAAACCTGTACCTTTCAGCCAAACTAGCACACCATCCATCCTAGAACTCAGAAAGCAACAAGCAACAGTTACACAGACCAAAATCCGCAAAGACATCACCCGCAACTGTTATGGGCAAAAAGCTCATTTAGATGTAGCCCTAGCCTATCTAGGTTTAAGTCCCACCGATGACGCAAGACCAATAGTAACAGGTTTACGAGAAACCGAAATCAATGGCGCTTATACCTTAATTCTAGAATTTGATTCACCACTAATCACCTTTGATACCTGGCAGCAAAAGCAGGAAAAAATGACTAAGTATTTTGGACCAGGTGTAGAAGTGAGCATGAAACAGCCCAGAGAGGACTACATTGAACTAACTTTGATGAAAACTTTAACCTAAAAACGTTGGGACTTCGACTTTTTCTCGTTTTTCTCGTTCCCATACTCTGTATGGGAATGAATTCTAGAAGGCTCTGGCTTCAATGATAGCAGAGGCAGAGCCTCTGTGAGGGCATTCCCAGTCGGAGACTGGGAACGAGATATGGTAAAGATTTGAGCTTAATAATTTATTCTCTGGTGTGTTTAAACTTAAACCTAGCTACTGGTAGAACTATCTTAGTATAGTATAAGCATCCCTAGAAATACCCACCATCTACCATGAGCCAATGCCTTAACCCCGCCTGTATTTATCAAAATCCCCAAGGTACTAACTTTTGTCAAGAATGCGGCGATAAAATCCTTTTAGATAATCGCTATCGTCCCATTAAATTTCTCGGTGAAGGTGGTTTTGGCAGAACATTTCAAGCAGTAGATGAAAAAAGATTAAATACACCCTGCGTTATCAAACAATTCTTACCTCAACAAGCAGGAAGCGGTGCATTACAAAAAGCCACTGAACTATTTCAACAAGAAGCCAAAAGACTGCAAGAACTAGGAAAACATCCCCAAATTCCAGACTTAGAAGCCTTCTTTTCTCAAGATAGTCGGCTTTATTTAGTCCAAGACTTTATTGATGGTCAAAACCTATTACAAGAATTCCAAAATCAAGGCACATTAAACGAACCGCAAATCAGAAATATCTTAATAGAATTATTACCAGTTTTGCAATTTATCCATGATAACAAAGTCATTGATCGAGATATCAAACCAGAAAATATTATTAGAAGTAAAAACGGTAAATTATTCCTGATTGATTTTGGCGTTTCCAAAGAAACAAGCGGGAGTATTTTAACCAGAGTTGGTACAACCGTAGGTACTCCAGGATATGCACCCCCAGAACAGTTGCGGGGTATGGCTTACCATAATAGTGATCTCTATAGTTTAGCTGTTACCTGCGTCAGATTATTAACGGGACATTTTCCAAAATCCGATGGTTCAGATCAATTGTTTGATACTAACAGAATGGAGTGGCAATGGCGGAAATATGTTTCTTTAAGTCAGGAATTAATAGATGTATTAGAAACAATGCTGCGGGATATTCCTGCTAATCGTTATCAATCAGCCACAGAAGTTTTAGCAGCATTAGCAAATCAAAAAACAATAGTTATCCCTCCCCCACCACCACAAACTTCTCAAAATCCCTTCCAACAAATTTTCCAGTTTATTTCTCCACCAACAAACCCACCAAAACCAGCAGCAAATACTAACTTAAATATAAATCCTCAATCATCATTTACAGAAGACTTAGGAAAAGGTGTCAAATTAGAAATGATAGCCATACCCGGAGGAACTTTTCTCATGGGTTCACCGGAAAATGAAGCGGGAAGAAGGGATAGTGAAAGTCCCCAACATCAAGTGACAGTTCCCAGTTTCTTTATGGGAAAATATCAATTGACACAGGCACAATATCAAGCTATCTTGGGAACAAATCCTGCTTTCTTCAAAGGCAATAACCGCCCAGTTGAAAAGGTTAGTTGGAATGATGCAGTCGTATTCTGTAAAAAGTTAAATCAAAATACAGGAAAAAACTACAGATTGCCCAGTGAAGCAGAATGGGAGTATGCTTGTAGAGCCGGGACAAAAACGCCATTTTACTTTGGTGACAACATCACCACAGATTTAGTTAATTACGATGGCAATTATTCCTATAAGTCCGCACCCAAAGGCAAATATCGCCAACAAACCACAGGTGTAGGAACTTTTCCCCCTAACGCTTTTGGCTTGTATGATATGCACGGTAATGTGTGGGAATGGTGCGAAGATGACTGGCATGAAAATTATATAAACGCGCCTAAAAATGGCAGTATTTGGAATAGTCGGAGCGGAAACCGTAAACTGCTGCGCGGTGGTTCGTGGTTCAACAGTCCTGATTATTGCCGTTCTGCTTTTCGCCTCAACGACTCCCTCGCCTACAACCATATTGGTTTTCGGGTTGTATGTAGTGGTGCGGCGAGGACTTTGTAGCTCTTTATACTCTTGCTCTTTTGCCCTCTGCCCTTCTTTTCTTTTCCCTTCTTAACCCCTCCGCTTCTGGCGGAAAAACTTTGCAGAAATAATGTATAGTTACTGCACGAATATAACACACAGATTGTACAAATGGCATTGAAGAAGGAGTCAGGAGTCAGTAGCCAGGAGTCAGAATCAATCAGTCGAGGATTCAAACCTGCGACTGATTAAAGACCACCAAATCGTAGATTTGGTGGGGGTCTTAAACCCAGTTATTCATCCGCCACTCGCACAGAATTCATTCTGAATTCTGACTCGGTGACTCCTGAATTCTGTTCGATAAAAATAGAATCATTAAAATACTAATGTAGGGTGTGTTAGCGACAGCTTAACGCACCATAATTGCTAGATTTGAACCAAAATATTACCCAAATGGTTGAGTTATTATCTCGTTTATCTCGTTCCCAGTCTTTGACTGGGAATGCCCTCAAGAGGCTCTGCCTCTGCTATCATTGAAGGCAGAGCCTTCTAAAATTCATTCCCATACAGAGTATGGGAACGAGAGATCCCCGACTTCTTCAAGAAGTCGGGGATCTGAAAATCATAAGAATATCCGGTAAGTGGGAAACTCAGTGGCTTGGCTCCCTGAGAGGAAAGCGACACGGGCGGTTTTAACCGCTTTGAATCTTTTTTCATTACCGCCTTGGAGTTAAGAAATTCGGGGTACTTTTGTGGTGTACTTTCAACGGGACAATTACCGATTCAAATTTCCCAACTCTGTACGCATAATGTGTTGCTCCGAAGAGCCTCCCATTTCTGGGGTAATGTTAGCTAGATGCCTCCGGCACGCTGGCGCGAACGACCAGTTATAAGAGCTTGCTTGAGCTTGCAACACTGTTCCAGTGACCTTAGAACTGTTTAATCACAAGCGACAGAGCGGGGAACTAGTGAAGCAGCGCGGTCTTGGGGGTTTCCCCCATGAGCGACTGCTGAACCCCGAAGGGGCTACGCATTCGGTGGGTGTCGTGACTCAAATAACGGCTACCATGAGACTAAGCTCAGGGTGGTCTGGTCAGTACAGCTTGTTTGATTACTCTTGCAAGCTCAGTCCCTTTAGGGCTGGGTTACTGACTAATCATCACCAACAGCGTACTCAATCAATAGAGATAGACGCTGACGCAGAGTTTCCAGTCCTAAACGCTGACTAGCAGAAATAAACACGGCTAAAGGAAACTCTTCCCTCGCTAAAGCTAGTGTTTCACTACTAACTTGATCAATTTTATTAAAAGCCACTAACGCTGGTCCCGGTGTAATTGGCATTTGTGCTAATATATCCCGCACTGAGCGAATATGACTTAACCAAGCAGGATGAGATAAATCTACTAAATGCAATAAAGCATCTGCTTCTGTCACCTCCTCCAACGTTGCCCGAAAAGCATCCATTAAAGATGCGGGTAACTCATGGATAAACCCTACCGTATCCGTCATTAAAGTTTCCTGGGGTGCGCCGGTTTCCGCATGAGGAAGCATTAACCGCCGTGTTGTGGGGTCAAGGGTGGCAAACAATTGGTCAGCGGTGTATACTTCTGCGTTGGTAAGGGCGTTGAGTAAAGTAGATTTACCAGCGTTGGTATAACCCACCAAAGCTACAGAAGGAACTTCTCGATGTTGTCGCCGTTGCCTTAATCTACAACGATGTGCTTGTAATTGATTAACTTCTTGTTGGAGTCGAGAAATGCGTTTTTGAATGGCTCGGCGTTCTGTTTCTAGTTTGGTTTCACCAGGTCCTCTGGTCCCAATACCACCCCCTAATCTGGACATGGATTGACCTCTACCAGCGAGTCGTGGCATCATATACTCTAACTGTGCCAGTTCTACCTGTAATTTACCTGCACCAGATTGAGCGCGTTGGGCAAAAATATCTAAAATTACTTCGGTGCGGTCAACTACCCTAACACCAATTTGCGCTTCTAAATTGCGAACTTGGGAGGGTGAAAGATCACGATCAAATACTACCAAGTTAGCACCCAGAGTTTGCGCTGTGAGAGCAGCTTCTTGGACTTTACCTTCACCAATCACTGTTTGGGGATGAATGCGCGATCGCTTTTGTTGTAATACCTGTAATACAGTACCACCAGCCGTATCCACTAAACGGGTCAATTCCACAATGATGTCCTGGAATTGTTGTGGATTAGTATTTTCCGTTAATACCCCAACAATTAGCACTCGATCATGATCAGCATCTACTTCTTGACCAACAAACTCCCGACTAAATTCCTCTTCTAAACCTTCCACTAAGTTGAGAAAATCCTGGTCGGCTAAAGCATCTAAACTTAGAGGCGATGATACATGAGAATACATCACAGCATCGGAAATACTCATATCAGAAGATTGAGTCGTAACTAACTGTCTACTATTGGCTACCAGATGGGCTAAATACGCTTCTTTTACATACCCAGTTGAACCACCACCACGCTTTGTAAATCCCGCCCCAGTAATATTTAAAACTACTAAAGCATCCAATCTTTGTAAAGCCATTGCCGTCAAGGCTGCTTCATTTGGTGGTTCTGACTTAAGATTGGTGGATAAACAACGAATACCGCTGAGACGTTCTGCTCCGTAACGGGGCAGTTCTAGGGGCGGAATTTGAGTTTGACGCGGAGTACCGACACCAACCCGAATTACCTGTCCGCGACGATTAATGTAAACACAAACAGGTTGATTGATTTCCGTACTGACTGCTGCCAGACGTTGAGCAAAATCAGTTGTAGTAATACAATCACCTGATATCCGCTGGTGGTACAGCCGCTGGAGTTGTTTTAGCTGGCTGGACTTCAAACCTTGAACATTGCCAAAGATAGTCTCTATAGGCGTTTATGACCAGTTACCTGGTTCCCCCTGAATCCTTACACTGTCTATTTTACAACAGGGAACAGGGAACAGGGAACAGGGAACAGGGAACAGACAAGAGTTTTTTAATTCTTAATTTTGAATTTGTGAGTAGTTTTTATTTATAATGAGTGAAATTTCTAGACTCTCAAGCGATTATAGATTTATAATTAACGATTGTGAGTTTTTTCAAAAAACAGAAAAGTAATGAACGCCCAAGAGATTATCCGCTCAATTGAAGCGGAACAGATGAAATCTGATTTACCCGAAATCTATGTCGGTGATACAGTCAAAGTCGGAGTTAAAATTCAGGAAGGCACTAAGTTCCGTGTGCAACCTTACGAAGGTGTAGTTATAGCTAGACGCAATGGCGGCATCAACGAAACTATCACAGTCCGCAAAGTTTTCCAAGGTGTGGGTGTAGAACGAGTATTTTTGCTTCATTCTCCCCTAGTTGAAAGTATTAAAGTATTACGTCGTGGTAAAGTTAGACGTGCTAAACTGTACTACCTACGTAAACTGGTCGGTAAGGCAACCCGCATTAAACAAAGATTCGACCGCCCTTTGTGATTCTCAATGGTGAATTAATAGACGAAACCCAGTCTGCAAGCGGCATCCGCCGCTAACTTGCCAAAAGAAAAAAAATAGGTTACAATTAGAATCGAAATTGCGTTAAACTAAAAAAGTTCAACGCGATGACTGTAAAAAGAAAAGCTTGTGCGCTCTTAGTTCAGTTGGTAGAACGCAGGTCTCCAAAACCTGATGTCGGGGGTTCAAGTCCTCCAGGGCGCGCTCAAAAAGAAAAATATTGCCCGAAGCAATAACGTCACTGCCGAAACAGCGGAAAACGTCAATTATTTCGGGTATAATTTTTTTAAAATGTAGCTTTCTTATTGCGAGATCATTGAGACCGAAGCTGTAAACCTTAAAAATCACAAGGTTAGGCTACTTAAGAAACGGGGGTATAACGACTGTGGCCAAAAAAAATGAAGCAGAAATGCCAGAAACCGAAAATGGGTTTAACTTAAACAATTTTTTCCAGGGTACAAAGGAAGAACTTGAGAAAGTGATTTGGCCCAGTCGGAAACAGTTGGTAAGTGAATCAGCCGCTGTACTATTAATGGTTACACTCTCCGCATCTTTGATATATCTGGTCGATGGATTGTTCGCTTGGGCAGCAAAACAGGTGTTCTGATGACTTCTGCAACAGACGAACCACGCAACTCCGAGTTGCAGTTAGAGGAAACACTCTTAACAGCGATGAAAGAAGCACGCTGGTATGCAGTGCAAGTAGCCTCTGGCTGTGAGAAACGGGTAAAGACAAATTTAGAGCAACGTATCCAAACTTTTGATGTCGCTGACAAAATCATCCAAGTGGAAATTCCCCACACCCCAACGGTGAAAATCCGTAAGGATGGTAAGCGGTTACCTTCAGAAGAAAAGGTTTTCCCTGGTTATGTGCTAGTCCGAATGGTAATGAGTGATGATACATGGCAAGTGGTAAGAAACACCTCTCATGTGATTAACTTTGTGGGTGCAGAGCAAAAGCGTGGTAGCGGCAGAGGTCGTGGTCACGTTAAGCCAGTTCCCCTAAATCCTTCGGAAGTTGAACGCATATTCAAACAAGCCTTGGAACAAGAGCCAGTAGTCAAAATTGATATGGCTTCAGGTGATAAGATAGTTGTGCTTTCTGGTCCATTTAAGGATTTTGAAGGTGAGGTGATTGAAGTTTCCCCAGAAAGGAGTAAACTAAAAGCTCTACTCTCGATCTTTGGAAGAGATACACCAGTAGAATTGGAATTTAATCAGGTTAAAAAACAGAGCTAAATACAAATGGCGAAGAAAGTAGTAGCGGTCATTAAGTTGGCCCTGAATGCTGGGAAAGCCAACCCAGCACCGCCAGTTGGTCCTGCGTTGGGTCAACATGGTGTTAACATCATGATGTTCTGCAAAGAGTACAATGCCAAAACAGCAGACCAAGCTGGGATGGTCATACCTGTAGAAATTTCTGTTTATGAAGATAGAAGTTTTACATTTGTCCTCAAAACTCCACCAGCATCAGTGTTGATTCGCAAGGCAGCGAAGATTGAAAGAGGCTCAAATGAACCCAACAAAAAGAAAGTTGGTAGCATTAGCAGAACGCAATTACGCGAAATTGCTCAAACTAAACTTCCTGACCTCAACGCCAATGATATTGATGCAGCCATGAATATTGTGGAAGGAACTGCTAAAAACATGGGCGTAACAGTTACAGATTAGGTGACAGGGAACAGGTGACAGGTGACAGTAAATAAAAAAATAACCACTGACAACTGACAACTGACTAATAACAAAATCATATCGGGGGAGAAGTACAACTTCGAGATGACCCCAGGAGAAAAAAATGGCAAAAAAAGTATCACGCCGCTTACAGGCGTTGCTGGAAAAGGTAGAAGATAAGGATTATACACCCTTAGAAGCATTAGCTTTGTTAAAAGAAACGGCAACTGCTAAGTTTCCTGAAGCTGCTGAAGCTCATATCCGTTTAGGAATTGACCCTAAATATACAGACCAACAATTGCGGACAACGGTAGCACTACCCAAGGGAACAGGACAAATTATCCGGGTAGCAGTTATCGCCAGAGGTGAAAAAGTCACAGAAGCAACTAACGCTGGTGCTGATATTGCTGGTTCTGAAGAACTCATTGAAGATATTCAGAAAGGCATGATGGACTTTGATAAGCTGATTGCTACGCCGGATGTGATGCCACAGGTAGCAAAGCTGGGTAAATTATTAGGTCCACGGGGTTTGATGCCTTCACCCAAGGGGGGAACAGTGACATTTGATGTTGCTAGTGCGATCGCTGAGTTCAAAGCTGGTAAATTAGAATATCGGGCTGATCGGACTGGGATTGTCCATGTTATGTTTGGTAAGACTGCTTTTTCACCTGAAGATTTATTGATCAATCTGAAGGCATTACAAGAGTCAATTGACCGTAACCGTCCTTCAGGTGCTAAGGGTCGTTATTGGCGGTCATTGTACATATCCTCGACAATGGGACCATCAATTGCTATTGACATTAGCGCCCTACGAGAGTTAAAACTAACTGACGCTGCATAATTTGGTAATGGGTAATGGGTAATTGGTAATTGGTGATAGATGAATATAATCAGTAATGACCAATGACTAATCACTAATGACCAAAATTAAATAGATAAAGCCGGAGACAGCAGGTGCTAATAGCTTAATACCCTGCCGAGGTTGTAATTTTAACTATCTGAAGTTTGAACAGTAAAACTGTGACAACGACAGTATTAAAAATACCACTTTGAAACCCTGGCTAAGTTAGCTGGGGTTAATTGTTTTCGGTAAGTCAGCAAAAAGGTGACAGGTGACGGACAACTGGGCGCAAGCCCTGCGCCCCTACTTAGAACTGACAACTAACAACTGACCACTGACAACTGACATTGGAGGTGAGATAAGTATGGGAAGAACGTTAGAAAACAAGAAAGAGATAGTAGCTGATCTCAAAGAAAGTTTGAGTGTGTCAACTTTAGCACTGGTAATTGATTATCAGGGGCTAACTGTTGCTGAAATCACCGATTTGCGTCGGCAACTCCGTCCTAGTGGTGCTATCTGTAAGGTGACAAAAAACACCTTTATGGGCATTGCGATTAAGGATCAGGAACAATGGCAGCCAATGTCAGAATTACTGAATGGTTCTTCTGCATTTCTGCTAGTTAAAGAAGATTTATCTGCGATTAAAGCTTACCAAGCATTCCAAAAAGCCACCAAGAAAACAGAAATTCGCGGTGGTGTGATGGAAGGTCGTGTCCTGAGTGAAGCTGATGTTAAGGCTCTAGGAGACTTGCCTTCTAAGGAACAACTCATGGCTCAAATTGCGGGTGCTATCAACGGTGTGGCTACCAAGCTGGCTGTTGGTATCAACGAAGTTCCAAGTTCCTTGGCTCGCGCTTTAAAAGCTGTTGCTGAAAAAGAAAATGGCGACAGTTCTGAAAGTGCTTCTGAGTCAGCGGTAGTTAGTGAAGATTAATCACTGACAAGTAACAATTAACCCTCACGGGTTTTTTCAACTGAAAAATCAAAAATTCTTTAGGAGTTATATCCATGTCTGCTGCAACCGAACAAATTTTAGAACAATTGAAATCTTTGACCTTATTAGAAGCTTCTGAATTGGTTAAGCAAATTGAAGAAGCTTTTGGTGTTAGTGCTGCTGCTACTGGTGGTGGCATGATGATGATGGCCGCTCCTGGTGCTGCTGCTGCTGAAGTAGTGGAAGAGAAGACCGAATTTGATGCAATTCTGGATTCTGTACCTGCTGATAAGAAGATTGCTGTCTTGAAAATCGTTCGTGAAATCACTGGTCTAGGTCTGAAAGAAGCTAAGGACTTGGTAGAAGCTGCTCCTAAAGCTGTTAAAGAAGCTGTAACTAAGGACGCTGCTGAGGATATCAAGAAGCGGATTGAAGAAGCTGGTGGTAAGGTAACAGTTAAGTAATTGTTATTAGGTGATTGGTAGTGGGTAATTGGTAATTGGGAAGAGTTTTTTACCCATTACCTGTTACCCATTAACGTAAGTTACTAGTTAGAGAAATTGTCAGAATCAGGATGTACAGGATGAGAACTGGAATTTTATCACCTATTACCAATTACTTATTACCAACCTCAACTAGTAGTCTGTCAAATAAATTTTGACGGATAAAGAAGAAGTGAACCACGTTCGCGGAGCGTGCCGTAGGCATTAGGACGCAAAGAGCGCGAAGAAAGAAGAAGAAAGAAGGAAGAGGAAAAATTTATTTACCCGTCAATTAGTTTTTGACATTGAGTTATTACTCAATTATTATTTTTTCAAAACTGGCATTAAATATTGTGTGAGTGTAAAGGCATCAACTCCTAATTCTGTTCTTGTTTGTGCTGCTAATATTCCTGCTTGGGAATGCCACCAAGCGGCAGTTGCGACTATATCTTCTATAAAAATTTCTTTATTCATAATTTGCGCTAATAGTCCACCTAATAAACCAGTCAATACATCACCACTGCCTCCACGAGCTAAGGCTGGGGTACTTTCAGGATTTATCCAAACATTACCTTGGGGATTAGATATGGCTGTTCTTGCCCCTTTTAATAGGACTATAGCACCACTTTCTTGGGCTGCTGTTTGGATGGCTTTGATTCGGTCTGTGTGGTCAATATTCGGAAATAACCGCTTAAATTCTCCTGTATGGGGTGTGAGGACGGTGGCTGATTTTCGCTGTTTTAGGGTGGGGATAGTGCCTATTTGTGCCAAAATATTTAAGGCATCAGCATCAAGGATTAGGGGACATTCGCATTGAATTATTTCGGGAACAATAGATATATTGTCTTTGGTTAAACCGGGTCCGCAAGCGATCGCAGTAAATGAGTTTAAATCTATATTTTCTGGTAATTGTACACTAGCGATCGCTCCTGTTTCTGTTTCAGGACAACCAATAATTAAGGCTTCTGGTAACTGGGAAACTAACAACATTTTTAAGGATTCTGGAACAGCAATGGATAGCATTCCCACACCAGAAGCTCGCGCACCCAAACCTGTTAAAATCGCTCCACCTGCATAACGTTGAGAACCACAAATTAATAATAAATGTCCTTGTTTGTATTTGTGAGTAATTAGGGGACGAGGTAAAGGTAAGGTGGATAATGCCGTTGTTTGTGTAATCCGTTTGATTTTGGGAATATCACCGATCACAGCATGAATATCTGCGAGGGGAATATCAAAATCAATTAATTCGGCTTTACCAACATAAGGTAATGCTTGTTCTTGTAATAAACCTTGTTTCCATAAACCCAAGCAAAATGTATAAGTTGCCTGAATAGCTGTTCCTAAAACTTCCCCTGTATCTGTATGTAAACCTGAAGGTATATCAATACTAATAATGGGTTGATTTTTGTGATTAAAATAATTAACTGCCGCAGCGATAGAATCAGTAATTTCTCTTTCTAAACCAAAGCCAAATAAACCATCAATTAAAAAATCATAACTTGGTAATTGGGAAATTTCTTGATAACAGGGGATTTTTAAACTTTGTGTATATTGGAAATGTTGAGAAGTTAATTCTTTTAATTTAGAAAAAGGTTGATAAATCCAAACTTGATAACCGCGAAAATGCAATTCACGAGCTACTACTAAGGCATCTCCTCCATTATGACCAGGTCCAACTAAAATTCCTACACATTTTCCTGGGGAAATAATAGCCTGTAAGCGTTGGCAAATTAGTCCTCCTACTTTTTCCATTAAAGCAGCTACAGGCATTCCTGCTGTAAATATTCTGGCTTCAATCTGCCGCATTTGGGTTGCGGTAACAACAAATTGTTCTTTAGTCATTTGTCATTTGTTAGTTGTCATTTTTCATAAAAAGTCTGAACTATGATTTGTTTGATTATTTTGATGAAGATAATTAATTTATCGGTTAAGGAAACTAATCATCTTCATCACAAAAATCATAGTTCAGACTTATTTGCCATAATAGACTCTGGCATTGCCGTAACCTGAATTTTTCAAATAGTTATTCCATTGTTCCGCTTCCAAGCGATCGCTAAGTGGTCCTACAGCTATGTGCGATCCCAATGGCTGACTTCTCCTAAATACATTAATACTAATACTAACTTTTTGGCGAATTTCTGTCCCTAAAGAAATTAATCTATTAGAATTACTGGGAATAACTACATAATATGAATTTCTGTTTTCTTGTTGGGGATTTAATTCTATATTATCAGAATTAACAATTTTTGCGCCAGGAATACCATTCGATTCCAATTCTTTTACTCGTCGTTGAGCATTAGCTTGTCCATTAAAAACGCCAGATTGGATAACCTCACGTCCATTATAATTGCGAATATAGGCATTAGTTTCAATTTGCCGAACTCGCTGTAAGACTTGAGAATTATTACTGTCAACATAAACAAAATATCGATCAAATCCTTGATTATATTGACTATATTGTATACCTTGAGATTGATATAATTTGACTGATGGTAACTGCGATAATGGCTGCTGGTCAATGGATATTTCTTGGGGGTATGGAAGTGTTCCTTGAGCTAATATGGGAATATTATTAGGTATTTGAGCTTGAACCCAACTATATTCACCGAGAAACATCCAACTTCCACCTATCAGTAAAGAAAATACGGGTAAAGAGGTAAAACGACAAACTCTTAAAATAGGCATATTTGTTACCAGTTTTTGCAAAAGTTTTGAGTTTAATTCCAATGCGATAGAATAATTTAAAAGAGCATTAAAGCGGTGAGATTACTCATGAAATTGATTTTTTAGTAGCCAATTGTTCCGTCAGGCATGATTGCTTTAAACAAATTTGCACCTGTGAGATTTGTCGTACTAATTTCTGCTCCGAGTAGATTTACCTTGGTTAAATTAGCATCGGTAAAGTCCGTCATTGCTAAACAAGCATATACTAATTCTGCTTCAGTTAGATCAGCTTCGCGGAGATTAGCTCGACTAAAGTTAACTTTACTCAGTCTAGCAAAACTGAGGTTTGCTTGGTTTAGCTTGGCTTTGATTAGGATAGCTTCTGGCATGATTGCACCCTGCAAGTTAGCACCTATTAATTCTGCTTCAGTCAAATTCGCTTTTGCCAGTCTAGCATTTGTCAGATTAGCGCCATTCAAATTACAGCCTTCTAGATTAGTCTCAGTTAAAGTGGTATTTTGTAAGATAGCTCCGCTCAGGTTAGCACCACTCAAATCTACGCTACGCAGCGTGGCTTCACTTAAATTAGCACCACTTAGATTTACCTTAGCTAAGTTTGCACCGGTTAAATTAGCACTGCGTAAGTCAGCTTTATGGAGGTTAGCACCCAAGAGATTAGCATAATAGGCTCTTTTTTCTTCTCGCAGGTTAGCACCGCGAAGACAAGCGCCTGTAAGGTTAGCACCACTCAAATCAGCACCGCGCAAATCAGCACCCATTAAGTTAGCATCTAGTAGATGTGCCAAAGTTAAATTAGCATTACGCAAATCAGCCCCCTGCAACGTTGCACCATGCAAGTCAGCATCATGTAAGTTGGCATTCTGTAACTGTGCTTGAGTTAGGTTTACACCACGAAGATTTGCACAAATTAGATTGGCATTATTGAGAATAGCTTGACTTAGATAGCTAAAAGTTAGGATAGAGTTACGCAAATTTGCCTGATTTAAATTTATACCAATTAAATCTGCATCAAATAGATTTATGTTATTTAAGTTTGCGTTGATAAATTTTGTTTCTCCATTTGCATATCGGTTCAGAAGTTCTTTGGCATCCATAATAGATATCTCTCAATTATTGTGATAAAGGTTTCCAAAATCAAAAATAGGTTTGATTTTTTGTGATTGAGTATATTTCAAGTATGCGGTATTGTAATTTGACAGGTATTACTGTCATTGTCATCATAATCATCTAAATCATCAGATTGAGTGTGTACAGGTTGATAATTAGGATTAGTAGGTGGTTTAGTTCTTTCAGGTAAATAACTGTTAGGCGGTTTATGTGACTTGGTATCAACTAGCATATTACCATACAAGGTACGCATGACCCTGATGATTACACCAGATGCTTGATTATTTTTATCTAGGTTCCCTAAAGAGATAACTGTACTGTTAATTTTAGATTCAAGTTCTCCGATAGTTGGACAAGAATCAAATAATTTCTGCAATAAACTATCCAGTTCTTCAGATTTTAGTTTCAACCAGTCTTCTTCATTGAAAGTAAATTTTTTATTAAGTGCGGAAAATAAAATTATTTTTGCCCTTAATGGGCTAGTATATCTCATCAAGTTTTGCCGCAAATCAAATTGATCATATTGAGATTTTGTTGAAATGCTTGAAGATACAGTTGATGGATTTAATGATGTTTTTTCACTATGATTAAATATAGGAAAATTTTGGTCAGATTGATTTAATATTATGCCTGTATCTTCTTCATTAACTTGATTTAATATTATTCCTGTCTGCTGATCAGAGGTTGGATATAATTTTTGTAATTCTTTGATAATGATACTGGCAATTATAGAATATTGTTTTGGTTTACTAAGACTTTTAACAGCAATAGATAAATTTGCGGTTAAGTGATTTATTGTGGGATTTAAACTAGATAATTCTTGAATTAATTCTTCTAATTTAAATCTATCTAGGGTATCTTGATCATCTTCCCACTCATTTTTACAAGCGAAGAATATTAATTTCTTAATTCGTTTTGAGTTTTCATGCTGTTCTAAGAAGTTCACTATTTCATCAAAACTAGATAGGGTCATGATCGGGATATCTCCAGTACAAGTATTCAATAGCAGGAACAGTTATAAATTATAGCTGTACTAGCACACTGTTGGATAGTAAAAGTTTTGTATAGGGTTAAAAAAAGAGGTCAAGCATGAGTAGATACAGCGGTTTCCGCTCTTATGAGGTACATCTTAGCCCCCTCATCGCTTGCGGGGAGGGGGTTGGGGGTGGGGTTCTTGTACCTCATAACATCGGGAAGTGTTGTAGATAAAAATGAAAGGGAAAAGTCTATAAAATTTCACTATTTATCATTTAGCGATTTAATAAAATTCAATTTTATACTCTTATTTTTAGCCAATCAATATTTTTATTTAAATAAATTCTCCTAACCAAGTATGATTTTCAATCATGCAAGTGCTATAGCATCATGATTAATTAACTCTACCACTACCGATAAAGTACAAAAGTGCCATCCGCACTGCTACACCGCTAGTTACCTGAGATTGAATTAAGCTAAATTCGGGATCATCCATTAAATCAGAACTAATTTCTACACCCCGATTTACTGGACCTGGATGTAATACTTTAACGTTAGGTTGACAAAGTTTTAACTTGGTGCGAGTAATGCCGAATAGTTGATGATATTCTCGTAAACTAGGTAATAAATGGGCTGTCATCCGTTCTTTTTGTAACCGCAATGTCATCACAAAATCAGCATTTTCTAAAGCTGGTTCTAGTTGCCAATGGGTAAATAATCGGCTAGATTCTGCTGGACATCCTAAATATTCTGCAAAGAATTTAGGTAATAATGTGGGAGGTGCGGCCAGGTGAACTTCGGCACCACTAGCGATGAGACTCCAAATATTAGAACGGGCTACGCGAGAATGTAAGATATCGCCGACAATAGCAATTTTTTTACCTTGCAATGATTCAATTTTGGGTTGTGCAGGGTCAATTAAACTACAAATTGTGAATAAATCTAGTAATCCTTGGGATGGATGTTCATGTTGTCCATCACCGGCATTGAGGACGCTAACTTTTACACCTAGACGATCCATTTCTTGAGCGATCGCTTGTGGCACTCCTGCATCCTTATGGCGAACTACCATAATATCAGTTCCCATTGCTAAATAAGTCTTGGCGGTGTCAAGAATTGTTTCACCTTTGGTCATGGAAGATGTAGCTGCGGCAAAGTTGAGAGTATCTGCACTTAGCCTTTTAGCCGCAATTTCAAAACTACTGCGGGTGCGGGTAGAGGGTTCAAAAAATAAATTTGCTACTACCTGTCCCTGTAATGTGGGGACTTTCTTTGTCCGTCGTGATAGTACCTCTTGAAAAGAAGCCGCAGTTTGTAAAACGGCGTTATATTCAGCGGTTGTGAAGTCAGCGAGTGTGAGAATGTGATGACGATTCCAGGTAGTAGTAGGCATTGGGATTTTAGATTTTAGATTTGAGATTTTAGATTTTAGATAATTGTTTATTGGTAATAATGAGAAAAGCATAATTACCAATTACCAACCGATTAACTTTCTAAATGAAATACCTTTAAAGCGATAGAAATCATACTGAGGAAGGTTAAAAATCCGATGGTATCTAGCATTGTTGTCACTAACGGACCACTCATTAAGGCTGGATCTAGTTTTAAATGCTTTAAACCCATTGGTAGCAAAGTTCCTAAAGTCACCGCTACCATTGTATTGGTAGCCATAACTGCCCCAGCTATTAAAGCTACCCATCTTTCTTGGGGTTTAGCCCAAATTAGGGAAAGGGCAACCATTGTCAGCCCTAAAGCTACGGCTGTTCCTAACCCAGCTAAAAGTTCTTTGCGGAGAATTTTACCAGTATCTTCCGGCGTGACTTCTCCTACACCTAAACCGCGAATAGTGACAGTCAGGGCTTGTATACCCACAGTCCCCCCTGTGTTAGAAAATATGGGCATGATCACGGCGAGAACGGGTACAGCGGCGATAACTTGTTGAAAAGGAGCGATCGCACTAGCAGCACCAATATATAATCCCATAATTCCCAATAACCAAGGCAACCGTTTCCGAATGGTAATATGTGCGGGAGATAAGGCTTCTTCATCACCACTGACCCCTGCCAATTTTTGGATATCTTCTGTAGCTTCTTCTTCTAAAATATCTACGACATCATCAATTGTAATAATACCGACTAATCTATCTTCTCTATCAACCACAGGTATAGCGATTAAATCGTATCGCTGCATGATGCGAGCGACTTCTTCCTGAGAGGTTTCTGTCCTAACTTTGACAACGTGGGAACTGGCAATATCTTTAATTAAGACATCGGGAAAGGTAAATAATAGCTGACGCAAAGAAACAACACTAACTAATTTGCGATTATCATCAGTGACATAGGCATAGTAAATTGTTTCCTTATCTTGATCTTGCAAGCGGATTTTACTGAGGGCTTCACCAACAGTTAAACCTCGTCGCAAGCGAACATATTCCGTTGTCATTACCCGCCCCGCAGTCCCTTCTGGATAGCCGAGAATTGTGGCTGTAGCTTGTCTTTGTTCGGGACTGAGTTGTTGTAATAAGCGTTTGACTACTCCTGCTGGTAGTTCATCAAATAAATATGCCCGTTCATCAGGACTCATTTCTTCAACGAGGTCTACTACCTGGGCATCGTGGAGGGAGTTAATCAAGTCTTCCTGTACTTCTGTGGGTAAATACTCAAAGACATCTATGGCTTGATCTTTGTTGAGTAATCGGAAGGCGATCGCTCTTTGTTTTTCGGGCAATTGAGTGATATACTCACCCACATCTACTGGCTGTAAACAATTCAAGTCACATTTAAGCTGATTTAAGTCAGCAATATCTAAGGACTTGCGAATTTCCTGTGTAAGCATAATAGAAATCTCCTAAAGTCTCCCCCGCGCTGGAAGACTGTCTCGCCAGCTTAGAGGAGGATACTACTGCCATCTGTTGGACTTTTGTCCATAACCTCTCGTAAAATTGAATATCAACGTGAAAATTAAAAATAGCACCGCTAATTAAAGATTTTAGCTCGGAATCCAGTTTTCCGATACTGTGCGATATTCTAAGCTGAATTTGTCATGTATACAACTATTGACAGAAAATTAGGTCAAAGATATTTTAACCCCTTACCTAGGAACAGGGAACAGGGAACAGGGAACAGGGAACAGGGAACAGGGAACAGGGAACAGGGAACAGGGAACAGGAAGAATGTAGGCTGTTGACTTTGTGTGTTTTTGAGGGATTTTTCGGAAGATTATTCGTGGTTTGTCACCTGATATTTTTCTTCAAAAACTTTTGCTGCATCTTGATTACAAAAATATTCACTTCGGGGATATTCATTCTAGAAGCAATTATCGCAAATACTCCAATTCCCACAAAAGCAGATATGGATAATTCTACTAGTAAACTAATTAAATCTAGTTTACCTAACACCTGTCGGGAAGCAACCAAAGTTCCAAAACTGGCTAAACCTGCAATTATACTCCCAACCGTTAACCCCAAAATTGGTAAACACCATTCTTGCCAAGGTAAGCCATTAAGTTTGCGATTGAGCAAAAATAACAACATCAACATGGAACTACAATTAACTCCAACTGTAGCTAAAACTAATCCAGGCGCACCAAAAGGCTCAACTAATATTAAATCTAATACAGCATTAAGAACAATATTAAATATACTAATTTTAAAAGGTGTTTGTCCATCACCTAAAGCATAAAATACTCTAACTAAAACATCACGCCCTAGATAGACAAACATTCCAATTCCATAGGCAATTAATAGAGAAGATACTAACTGAGTTGCTTCTTGTTTAAATGCTCCCCGTTGATAAACTATCTGGACAATTGGCACAGATAAGGATACCATTAATGCCCCTAAAGGTAGCATGGTAACGGCAGTTAATAAAAGTCCTTGCCGAATGCGTAATTTTAATTCTTCCCAGTTGTCTGGGTGGGAAAGTTTAGCAAATGTCGGTAATAAAGGCAGTAAAATAATATTAGAAATAATTCCTAATGGAGTTTGGACTAAAAGATTAGCATAGTTAAAACCTGCCGCTGCACCAACAATAGGACTAGCAAAATAAAGATCAGTAGCGACATTAATTGGCATCATTCCTGATGATATTGTCGCGGGAGTCATGATTTTAATTACTTCTTGTACACCGGGGGATTTAAAATCAAATCTCAGGCGTAATGTTCCTAGTCCTAACCGCCATTGCACAATTAGCTGTACTAACCATTGGAGAATTCCCCCTGCTAAAGTTCCCCAAGCTAATACCATGCCACCGATTAAAGCATATTCGGGACGAATAATTTCTTTACCGTGTTGTAACCCTAAAATAGCAATACCGATAATAACAGTAATACTAGATAATAATGGACTAATTGATAATAACCAATATTGATTAGCTGCATTTAAAGTTCCAAACCCAATCCCAATTAAACCAGCAAATAAGGCTAAAGGTGCCATGATTTGGATTTGACGGATAGCGATCGCTCTTGTAGTTGCTTCTAAGCCATGACCCACAAAATCAACAATATACTCAGCGCAGAAAATCTGAGCAAATGTCACCACTAATAACAACCCACCCACAAGAGTTGTGATTGTTTCTACTATCGGTGCAGCTTCCTCTTTTTTATGTTTAGCCAAAACACTGACAATGGCACTATGTAAAGGTCCGTTGACACCACCAAGTAAGATTAAAAGAAAACCAGGGATAATATAGGCATAACTATAAGCTGTAGCTGCTGCACCCACACCAAAAGCCGCAGCGATTATTTGCTGCCTAATTAAACCAAACACTTTACTAATTAATGTTGCTGCGGCAACAATCCCAGCAATGCCAGCGAAGGAACGAGCAGGTTTTTGATCTTGTTGTGTCACGAATATTTATTAGTCCGTTGTCAGTTGTTAGTTGTCAGTTGTCAATTTTTTACCGACAACCCAAACTATCTCTTGTAGAAACACCAGTTACAGGATTCACACCATCCGCCCTTTGACAGAGTAAGGATACTTGATAACGGTCAATAAGTGCGTCTGTAAAATCAGCACCAGTGATATCAGCATCATAAAAACGGCTACGGGTTAAAGTTGCTTCTGTGAAAATAGCGTTTCTTAGATTAGCACTATCCAAGGTAACACGATCAACCAAAGCACCTGTTAAATTTGCAGCTTCTAAATTTGCTTTTAATAAAACGCCTTTGGTAAAAATTGCGTTAGTTAAATTTGCACCTTGGAAATTTGTTCCCCGCATTTCCGCTGCCACAAAAGTTCCACCAACTAAATCAGTATAAGAAAAGTCACGGTTTTCCAAACTGGCATTATTGTAATTAATGGTGTTAATTTGAGCAAAAGTTGGTTGAGGATTCGTAATTACCGAAAATCCTGCCAAAATAGAAACCAATATTAAACTCAAAAATCGGCAAAAAATCTTGTTCATAAATTTTAAATTTGTAGAAGGTAAGAGGCAAGAGGTAAGAGGCAAGAGGCAAGAGTAAATATTACCAATTACCAATTACCAATTACCTATTTCCAATCCTTACCAATGCGAATTGTGAGGTCAGATTCCAAATCACCATTTCCAGAAACTTCGATTTGTCCTAAACCTAAAACTTGTCGCAAGTCAATTCCTGGTTGTCGGTTGCCCTTTTGGACAATAATCTGAGTTTGGCGTTGAGTATCTGGCCAGTCGGGAACTACATAAACATTAGTAAAACCTTTCTGTTTAAGATAGGTAACTACTTTTTCCGTTAACTGGGGTTGGTTAGTAGTATTTTGCACAGCAATTCTTTGAATAGAGACCGGTCTGGTATCTGATTTAATGCCAGTTATATCTACCCCAACATAATCATTTAATAAGGTTTGTTGTCCAGTCATGTTTAACCAATAGCTATTGGCATCTTGACTGAATTTGCTAAATGTACCAGGTAACATGGACATTTGGAAATTATCCCGGTCTACATTGACGGAAAAATTCGCTAATGCCATCATTTCTTCCATTTTCAGGTTGGTATCAAAATACTTTCGCATGACGCGAGTTAATTGGGGCAACCTGGGTAAAACAGTGGGACTGTTGAGTCGTTGCATTAAAGCATTTATTAGTGCTTGTTGTCGCTGGACTCTGGGTAAATCTCCTTTACCTTCTTCATGAAAACGGGCAAACTGTTCTGCCTGTTCACCGTTGAGGTTTTGCCAACCGCCGACCAAATTCACGGCAAAGCCACTAGCCTGATCTTGATAATTCATGGCTTGAGGGACAAATACATCCACACCACCTAACTGTTCCACTAATTCCCGAAAACCGCTAGTAGAAATGCGGATATACCTATCTATGGGAGCATTACCTAAACTCCGACTAACTACTCTGGCGGCTAAAACTGGGCCACCTTTGGCGTTAGCTTCCGATACCTTGGTTAATCCCTGTTCGGGAATGGCTATCATTGTCCCTCTGGGAATTGACAGTAGGCGAATAGATTTATCACTGGGATTGAGCCGCACCAACATCATGGTGTCGCTTGTACCAGCAAAACTTTCTGGTGAACCGTCTACAGTACCTGGAACTGGTTCAATGCCCATAATTAAAATATTCATGGGTTTTGATAGTTTGTACTGAGAAAGTTTAGTCCATAAGTCCCCAGGTACTTTGATTTGGTCTTGTTTATTAGGACTGAATTCATCATCTTTCGCTTGGTCGAGATTGCTCCAGAGGGGAGTCCATAGTGCCAAACTTGATGCTAGTAATCCAGATAGAATTATCCCTAAAACAATTGTTAAGACCCACAATAACCAGCGGGGAACTGTTAAGCCTAAACGGTCATAGAGTTCGTTGGGAATAGTGCCAGCGGATTCAAGGACGTTCCGAGAAGAGTTGACTGATGATTTTGGCTTCACCGGCGAAGTTGGGGCTGGTGCTGGTTGGGTTGCTACCTGATTTTCCGACATTTGAACTGGTGGCTGTTTTACCTCCAGTTCTGAAGTTGGGACTTGTTGAGGTACTATCTGATTTTCTGACCATTGAATTTGTTTAATCATAATTTTCTCCCCACTCAACCACTCCTCAAAGGTATGTTAATACAAGCTACAAATATTGCGAGTTAAAACTCGCTGTGGAAATTTTAGATTTTGTGAAAAGTTAATCGGATATTTTTTTATTGCTGTCCTCACAGTTTCAATCAGTGATAATTACAACATACTCAACCAGAAAAATTCATCAGTGAAGATCATCTCAAAGTGAATGCGTAAACATTTATATCAGATACAGCAGGTGGCGGGGTTAGGAGGTACGAAATCTAAGTTGAAACCTATATACAAAGCCATTTTTACCCGGTGACTCCTGACCCGGTGACTCCTGATTCGGTAAATTCTGCTGTATATTGTTCTGAATTACCGATGTATGCCGATATGAATAATTTATTTTTTCCTGTGATTCTGGCGGGTGGTAAAGGTGAGCGTTTTTGGCCTTTGAGCAGACTAGACCGACCTAAGCAATTTTTAAGCCTTGATGGTAGCTCAAGAAGTTTACTACAAGCAACTGCTGATAGATTATTAGTTCTGGCTGGTGGTTGGGAAAATTTGTGGGTGATTACTTCTAGTCCCATTGCTCAAGGGGTGCGAGAACAACTTCCTGATTTGCCAGAGTCGAATTTACTGATTGAGTCCCAGGGTCGAGACACTGCTGCTGCTGTTGCTTGGACAAGTTTAGAAATTAAAAAGCGTTACGGGGAAGATGCTATTATTGGCTTTTTTCCTGCTGACCACTGGATTGCTGACCCGGAGCTATTTGCCGAAACTTTAGCGGCTGCTAAGGATTTGGCGACTAAGAAAGCAGCGATTGTGACTTTGGGTATTAAACCTAATTTTCCATCAACTGCCTATGGTTATATTGAACAAGGCGAAAAAATAAGTAGTTTCAATGAGTTACCAGCGTATCATGTAAACCGATTTACTGAAAAGCCCGACCGGGAAACGGCGGAAACTTTTTTGTCAACGGGACGGTTTAGCTGGAATAGCGGGATGTTCGTTTTTCGAGCCGGTGTTGTTTTGTCAGAATTACGCACCCATGCACCGGAAATTATGAAACCTTTGGAACAACATGGTGTTGATATTTATCCCCAGTTACCTAAGAAAAGTATAGATTATGCTTTAATGGAAAAAACCAGTCTAGCTTATGTTTTGCCAGTAGCATTTGGTTGGGATGATCTGGGTGACTGGAATGCTATTGAACGCTTGCTGAAGCAGGATGATAATCCTAATGTAGAACTTGCTACTCATGTGGGTTTAGATACTCAGGGAGCGATTGTTTATGCCTCCAATGCTGATGATGTCATTGTCACGATTGGTTTAGAGGATGTGGTGATTGTGCGCGATCGCAATGTTACTCTGGTAGTGAAGAAAGACCGCACCCAAGAAATTAAGCAGATTTTGAAAATTCTGCAAAATGATGAGAGATTTACAGGCTTGTTGTAAAATTTAAACTCCTTGGTAGATGGCTCAAAGTCTTGCTGTTTATTATAACTAGACTGTTAATAGTATTTTGTGACAGTATATATCAAATAACGGATTTGAGCCTTTTTTGGCATAAATTTCCGAAGACTCTGCTTTTTTGTCAAGTGGAGTCAAAGACTCGTGAATTCATACTTGGGGTTTGCTGAATAGGTTGTCTGTGAGGACAAGGGAACAGGGAACAGGGAACAGGGAACAGGGAACAGGGAACAGGGAACAGGGAACAGTTTTAACTTGGGGGAAACAAGAAAATCCAGTTCCCTCCCCAAAGCATCGGGGAGGGTTAGGGTGGGGTAATTTGAGGAATAATGGTGATTCGATAACTTGTGTGTACACCGTAGGTCTGGAGACTGGGAACGAGATTTTATTGATAAACAAAAACTGGAACTCTTTTATAAGCAGGTATCCCACTTTTGGGGTCAATATCTGCTTTAGATAAAACGTTAGCTTCAGGATAAAACATAAAAGCTACCCCTTCACGAATTGCACCACAAATAATTTCAATATTTTCTAATTCCCCTGCATTTCCTTTAACTGTAACTTGTTGATGTTCCTGAAATCCTGCTTTTTGTACATCCAGACTATTCATTAAAATACAATAACGATGGGGCATTTTGCGATATTTATCTTCACTGCGATAAACTACCGTGTTATGTTGTCCATAGCTGCGTCCTGTTCCCAATATGACTACAATTCCTGGCTGATTTTCCTCAACCCCAAAAGCTGATTTATGAGGTAGAGTTAACTGTGGTAAAGGTGTAACAAACATCTGCGCTTTACCATTAAAAGTGGGAAATTTCGGTTCATCAAAAATCCGCCCTGCAATGGTAAATTCTGCCTGAGTTTGATCAATTTCACCTATTTTTTCATAGCCAGGAATGGTTTTAGCAATTAATTCTCTAACATAAATAGTATCTTGTAATTTACGCCAATTAATCGGATTTTCATCATGTAGACGATGGGCAATTTCTGTAATTAATTCTACTTCAGAAATTAAATCAGAATTGCCTGGGTGTAAATGACTTTTACCTGCATCATTTAACCTCACAAAATTATTACCTGATTCTGTTGTAGTCTTATGGGGATTTTCAAACCGATTGAAAACAGGTAATATTAAAGTTTGCTGTTTTCCTAATCCATGAAAATGTCCTAGATTCGGTTTTGTTGCTACATAAAAAATGGTTTCTATTTGTGATAAAGCCTGTTTTGCTTGTTGTAAATCTGGGTTAGCTGCATATAAGTTTCCTCCTAAACAAAAGAGAGTATTGATCTTTCCTAATTCTGCTGCTGCTATTAAATCACGGGTATGATAACCAGGAGTTTCATTGAGGGGTTTTCCTAACAGCTTAGATAGTGCTTGTTTGATTTCTTCTCGCAAATTGATGGTTACACCCATTGAACCAAATCCTTGCACGTTAGAATGTCCTCGAATGGGCATTGTTCCCGCGCCAATTTTACCGGCGTTACCTGTAATTAAAGCTGTATTTGCTATACTAAAAACATTTTCTACGCCGTTGGCTTGTTGAGTTATGCCCATAGCCCAAGCAAATACTACACTTTCTGATTTACCAATGATATAAGCTGTGGCTGTAATTTCTTCTTGGGATAATCCGCAGGTTTTAGTGATGTAATCCCAGGATATATTTTCTGCGTAATCTAAAATTTGTTGCCAGTTTTGAGTGTAGGATTGGAGATATTCTGTTTTGATTAAATTTTGGGCAATGAGGGATTTTTGCAACCCGACAAATAATGCGACATCACTACCAGGAATGGGTTGTAAATATAAAGAAGAGATATCTGAACCACCTGTGAGTAATGATTTAATGGGAAATGCTGGCGAAGCAAATTTGACTAAACCGATTTCTATTTGGGGGTTAATAATAATTACTTTACCCCCTCTTGCTCGCAATTTGATCAATTCGTTCATTAAGCGGGGATGATTTGCGGGTGCGTTAGAACCAATTAAAACTAGACAATCACTATGTTGTAAGCCTTCTAAACTTACCATTGATGTGCCTGAACCGAAAACTTTTTTTAAGCCGATGGTTGAGGGGACGTGACATAAATCTGAACAATCTGCTAGATTATTACTACCAAGCGATCGCATTAACAATTGTAATAAATATGCAGCTTCATTAGATGAACGTCCAGAACTATAACTAGCAATCTTTTCCGCTGGTTGTTGAAAAGCTGTTGTGGCGATTTGGTAAACTTCTTCCCAGCTAATGCGTTGATAATGAGATGAACCTGATTTGAGGATGAGAGGATAAGTCAGTCTACCTAAATCATCGCATTCTTGAGAGGTCAGTTGTTGTAATTCATTAATATTATATTGTTGGAAAAAATCTGGTTTAATTCCTGGTTGCAATTCCGCAGCAATGGCTTCTACACTTTTAGCACAACGTTGTAAGTATTCTCCTGCTTCATTAACAAACCCTCCCTTTTGTCCACCTGTACCCCAAGCACAGGATAAACAAGCACTTTTATGATTGAGAGTTTGCCATAATTGTAATCCTTGGGGTGAGAGAGTTTTTTCTACCCAATATTGGATGACAGGTAAACCACCACCGGCTTGGGAATTAGATTTGTTTTCAGGTAAATTATTCATAAATAGAAGTTTCCTATCTTATTTTTTTACAGACCGATTTTTTAATATTTAGCTTATACCAATTTTATATAAGGCTGCACAGAAACATGAAATCCATTAATTAATTTATCCCTCTTCATCTGCGTTCATCTGCGTTCATCTGCGTTCAATTGATAATATTCTCTATAGTAAATTCCGTGCTATGAAGTTGATTATATGCTTTAATTACTGCTTCGGGACTAAAAGATTCTTCATCGTCTTCTAAAACCAAATAACTTTCTAATTGTTTTAAACGTTTCCATTCTTCATAACTAATTAGAGTAGCGATCGCTTGTCCAGCTTTTTCAATAACAATTGATGTTTCCCCTTGAGTAAGACTATCCAAAAAATCACTCAAATGTTCTTGTACTTCAGTAGCATTTACTTGATTCATGATAATTTCACTATGATGATATTGATTATTTTAGCTGATATAAATAGAGTTAAGTAGGTGAACACAATAAAACCAAACTGTGTAAAGAAACGTAAAATCGCTGAAAACTTCTTTAGGGGGTGTTTGAAAAGTTATGGTTGATGTATCAGATATTTTTTACCCCTCCCTAACCCTCCCCTTGTAAAGGGGAGGGAACTGGATTTTTATTGTTACCCCCCTTACAAGGGGAAAGGGGGGTAGCAATGTGATGAAAATTACGGAATACTACTTTTAAAACATCCTCTTACTCTTGCCTCTTGCCTCTTGCCTCTTGCCTCTTGCCTCTTGCCTCTTGCCTCTGCAAGAAGTCGGGGATCTGGGTCAATTAGCAATTACCTATTCAGCCGTTTTATTAGCTGCACGATTAGCACGAGCTTCGGCGGAATCCATGACTTCTGCAAAGTTTTCCACAACTTCACCGGGGAAGTTTTCTAGGATTCTGGTAGAAATAGCAACTCGACCTTTACCTTCATCTAAATCAATAATTACAGCCTTAATGGGTTGACCGATTTGAAAGATTTTTTCTAAAGAGTCAATGAATTTTTGGCTCACTTGTTTGATGTGTAGTAAGGCGCTGACACCGTTAAAATCTACGAATACACCAAAAGGTTTGATGCCAGTAATTTTTCCTTCGATTAATTGACCGATTTCTAATAAACTGAAGTTGCTAGAACGAGCGGCTAAACGTTGAGAGAGAACGAGTTTATTGGTTTCCCGATTGATTTCTAAAAAGCCTACGGTGAGAGTTTGACCTTTGAGTGCTTCTAGGTTATCACGTTCGGCGATGTGCGATCGCGGAATAAAACCCCGGACACCTAGAAGATCAACAGTGACACCACCTTTATTGACACCTGTTACCCGTACTTGCACACTTTGGGAATTCTCCTGCATTTCTAACAGTTTTTCCCAAATTTGTTTCACTTCCAATTGCTTGCGGGAAATGGTAACTTGACCTTCAGCATCCTGATCCCGAATAATCAAAAACTCCAGTTCCTCATTCATCGGTAATACTTCCGACAAATCAGCTACTGCTCTCAAGGAAGCCTCTTCTTGGGGAAGAAACGCGGAGGATTTCCCACCAATATCAACATAAGCGCCATCGTGGTCAACTTGGAAAACTTTACCACGAACAACTTGTCCTTTTTGAAATTGGTAATCGTGTTTTTCCAAGGCTTTGGCAAAATCATCCATTGAAAAAGACGAGTTGGCTGTTTGAGAAAGTTTAGATTCGGAATTCATGACGTTTGAAGATAAATTGTTATTTGTTTAGTTGTCAGTGGTCATTTGTCAGTGGTTAGGCTAGTACAGATTGGCGGAAATAAACCAACTATTCTAAATCGTTAAGAAGCCTATAACGTCTTAGTTTTGACTTTTAACTGGTTACTGAGCTTGTCGAAGTATTGACTTTTGACTTCTGCCCTGCGGTAGTAGTAGTTCGTCAAATTTATTTTGACGGGTAATGATCGGAAAAAACTTCTGTTCTTCCCTCCCCCACCTCCCCTACCTCCCCCACCTCCCCTACCTCCCCCACCTCCCCTACCTCCCCTACTTGCCTTCACCCGTCATTTTCGGGTTAACAGACTACTAGTTGGCTAAAAAGTTGTTGAACTTGCTCCCAAGCATCTGCCGCAGCTTTAGAATTATAACTGGCACGACGGTCACAAAAAAATCCATGACCAGATCCATCGTAACGAAACAGACGATGAGAAATGTGATATTTTGCAAGTTCGGCGGTAATCTCGTCTACTTGTTCTGGAGGAATACTCGCATCTTCCTTACCAAAAAAGGTGTAGATAGTGCCTTTAATTGCTGATGTCCGGGTAATACTGGGATTTCCACCTCCGGGAGTACGAGTAGTGATACCCGCACCGTAAAAGGAAGCAGTGGCTTTAATATCAGAGAGTGTTGCAGCTAGATAGGCGACGTGACCACCAAAACAAAAGCCAATACAACCAAATCCATCTGGTCTAACATTGGGTAAAGTTTTTAAGTAGTCAATGGCTGCTTGAATATCGCTTAAAAGTTCTGATGCTGTGGTTTGTGACCAAGCGTATTTTTTGCCTATTTCCACGTCTTCGGGCGTGTAACCAGTTTCAAATCCAGGGGCTTGACGTTGAAACAGGGCTGGAGCGATCGCCACATATCCTAGTTTAGCAATCCGTTCGGTGACATCCCGAATATGGGCGTTAACCCCAAAAATCTCCTGGAGAACGACAATTCCCGGATAAGAACCGGGTGCAGTTGGTTGAGCTAAATAGGCGGCTATTTGCAAATTGTCTTGAGGAATTTGAATTGTTGTAGTCTGTATTGCTGACTCTGTCATAATATGAGTTGTGAGTAGGGAAATAGGTAAGAGGTACGAAGCACAAGTTAATAATAGTTATATCTATCAGCAATTAGTAACCACTAATGGCGTTGTGAATTACGATTTATTTACTGATCGGACTTACATTCATTTTGACCCTTACCTTCTGATTTGGTGTATTCTTCTGTGATAATATTTTCCATAGCAAACTAACCCATTAATCATATATTAAACAGGTAAATTATGGCTATTTGTATAAGTCTTATGGAGCAGAATTGGTAATGATTCAATTCCGTATTCAGCCAGATAGTGAAATTCCTGCATCTAATCAACTGTTTAATCAGATCAGATTTGCGATCGCCTCTGGGCAATATTCACCCGCATATAAACTACCCAGTACCAGGGCTTTAGCCATGCAAACTGGATTACATCGCAACACCATCAGTAAAGTTTACCGCCAATTGGAGGAAGAAGGATTTGTCGAAAGTTTAGCAGGTTCAGGCATCTATGTCCGCGCTCAAGGTCATGAAGGCGGAAGCAGATCCCAGTCTCCCATGCTCAAACAAAATCCTCAAGCCTATAAGGTGGTGCAACAAGCCCTAGATGAGTTACTGGGTCAAGGTTGTTCTCTCAATCAATCACGAGAACTATTTTTAGCAGAAGTTGACTGGCGCTTGCGTTGTAGTACCAGAGTATTAGTGGTGACACCATCTCAAGATATTGGGGCTGGGGAATTAATGGTTGATGAGTTAGAAGAATCCCTGCAAATCCCCCTCCAGCTAGTCGCAATGGAACAACTGATTGGAGTATTAGACCAAACCACTTCAGCCACATTAGTCACCAGTCGTTATTTTATCGGAGAAGTGGAAGCGATCGCTGCACCCAAAGCAGTTCGCGTGATTCCCCTAGATATTCACGACTATGGCAAAGAAATGACTGTCGTGAAAAGCCTACCCAAATCCAGTTGTATTGGTATAGTTAGCCTCAGTCCTGGTATTCTCAGAGCGACAGAAGTCATTCTCCACGGTTTACGAGGAGACGAAATATTAGTCATGACTGCTCAACCAAAGGATGCTTATAAACTACACGCGATCGTTAAACGCTCAGAAATAATCTTTTGTACAGATCAAGTCAGCTATGCCACAACCCAAGCAGCTATGCAAACAGTCTTAGAAGACCTCATCCGTCCACCCAAACTGATTCGCTGTGAAAACTACATCGGCACTCAGTCCATCAACTTACTAAAACGCGAACTGGGATTAATTTAATTTGTCAGTTGTCAGTGGTCATTTGTCCCGGAAATAACCCTAATGAACAAATAATTTGCGCTTCCTGTTGTCCGTCTTCAGGATGAATCACACACAGGGAATTATTATCACGTAAAGAAATAATCATTGTGGCTAATTGTTCATCACTAATCCCACTTTTCAACTGCCGATTAAGTTTAACAATCGTCGTTTCTTTTAATGGATAAAGATAGATTTCTTCAACGGCTTTTTTCAAAGTTTGCCAATCTTCACCTGATGAAAATAACGATGAAAATAACGGGGTTTCTGTCTTCTTAATATAAGCATCTAATCTATAATATGTTCGATATCTTGCCCCTTTAGAGCTTCCTAATTGTCCTCCAGTCGTTTTGTGCTGTTCTAATACCAAATCAGCCCCTTGCGAGACAATTTCATGATGTTGGGGATGCTTTTCTAAAGGGGGTGTATTCCGGTTACATCTAGCCATTCTCAAAATTCGCATTTGCGATTGAGTTACACTTTCTCCTTCCCTATTTATCCAAGCTAAAGCATCTGTACCATCAGCAGTGCGAAGATACATTAATACACCTTCAGGATCTAAATTTGTTCCTTGATATTCGCGGGTAGAATAGATAACATTAGGCAGATTTTTAATAATCTTCTCTAAATCAGGATCAGCATCTATGGCATTTTTCCAAATTTGAAAAGCTTCCGATGTTAAATCAACCTCTCCATCTTCTGCTTCATCTAAAATACCAGACTTTTCATGATAAAGATCAAGAATTTCTTGATAGGAAAGAGTATCTTCAAAAAATGCCTCATCTGTTCCCACCACATTAGCATTTTCTTGTAACCTTTCCCCTAATCTTCCGCGCAGATTGATTAATTCCTCTACTCCCTCCGCAGGTAAAAAGGAATAGCAGAAAATTTCTGACGCTTTTTGTCCAATTCTATCTACTCTTCCTGTTCTTTGAATTAAACGAATAATTGCCCAAGGTAAATCATAATTAATAATAATCCGACAATCTTGTAAATTTTGACCCTCACTTAAAACATCAGTAGCAATTAAAATTCTCACTTGTTGTTCTTGGGGAATATTTTGTTTATTACTTTCTGGACTAAACCGATATGCTATTGATGTCGGATCATTTATTTTTCCTGTTACTAATGCAGCTTGTTGAATATTCTCTTTTTCTAAAGATTCTTGTAAATAACGCGCTGTATCTGCAAATTGAGTGAAAATCAAAACCTTCTCATATGCATGAGTTTCCGTTAATAACCCTTGCAAAGTTTGAAACTTTTGATCTAATTTATAACTCCATTCTCCGCAATTATTTAACAACTTCAATAACAATAAAGCATCTTCGCGTAAATCTTTTTTTAATTCAGATTTGAACAATCGAGAATCTAACCATTTAAAGCGTTTTTGATATTTGGTTTGATAAAGTTCATAAATAGCTTTTGCTTGACGTTTATATTCCGTATCTTTACTGGTTAAACTTGCCAAACTAATTTCATCATTATCATCATTTTCATCATCAGCTATTTCAAAATCTAAAGCTGTAGAATTAACCGTATCAGCATCTTCATCATTATTGGTAGTATCTAAAAATTCTGCATCTTGTGTACCAATCGGAATATCTAACTTATTTTCTAAAGCATAAAGATAAACATAATTCCGTAAAATGTGCCGTTCTAAAGATTCTAAAAAAGCAATACCACTACTTTCTAATCTTTTAAATAAATTCGTGCGACAAAAACCCATTAACCGTCTTCCCGCACGAGATAAACCATTTAAAATCTGTTGTTCTGTTGCTGTGGGAGGTTGTTTATATTTATCTAAAGTGTAATTTCCCAAACCGTAACGGGGTAAAGATAGAGAATTAATAATTTCGACAACTTCACTAGAGTATAATTTTCCATAATTATCATCATTATTAATCGTAAATTTAGCAGTTTTGGGAATCCGCACAGGAAAATAAGAACGAGTACCATCAGTAAATTGTAAATATTTACGTCCATTTAAAGGATCTGTATCAGCATAATTATTTTTAATAAAACTGCGAGTTCTCCTAATCATATAACGATTCATTAATTGTTGCCAATCTTCAAAATATTCGCTTTTTTCAAATGCTGCTAAAGTTTTTACATCAGTTTGTGGATATTTACGTTTAAATTCATGTTCACCACCTAATTTTGTAATTAAATTGTCTGGTTTAATCCCTAAATATTTTGATTCAGGAACGAATAACCGTAACTGTGCAGATAAGTCAAAATAGCTTTTATTATAAGGAGTTGCAGTCAGTAAAATACACCGACTTCCGCTTTGTTCTATATATTCTTTAATAGCTGCATAACGTTGTCCATCTCGATTTCTTAAATTATGACTTTCATCTATTAAGACTAAGCGAAAACGAGCGGGAATTGTGGGTAATATTTTCGTGACTTGACTAATAGAAATTACTGCACCTCTTAAACCATATTCTTCTCGATATTTTTCCCACATAGAAACGAGATTTTTAGGACAAATAATCAAGGTACTAATCCCCAGTTCATCTTCAATAATTTTCGCTATAGCTGTTCCAACTAAAGTCTTTCCTAATCCTACCACATCCCCAATCATCACACCACCACGACGGTTAACATAATGCGCGGCTATTTTCACTGCTGCTGCTTGAAAAGGAAATAATTGAAAGTCTGAAGGTATTTGATATTGACTTAAACCATCTCGCGCTTCTTGCGATAGATGATAAGCCATTTTCAGATACACATAATAAGGATCAATTAACTTGTCTGTAGCCCAACTTTCATCTATAATTTTTGCTAATTGTTCAGAAATATCTAAACAAAAATTATCTTCCCAACGTTCATTAAACCAAGTTTGTAATTTATGGGTAGCATCATGATCTAAAATATCAACATTTAATTCTCCCTGTGCTGATAATCCTGAAAAGGTTAAATTACTACTCCCTAAAAAACCGATTGCAGGTAAATTAGCATGATTTTGAGGAACTAAATATAGTTTCGCGTGGAGGGGATGACGTAAATAGAGTTTCACAACTACTTTTTTAGCTTTTAATTGTGATTTAAGTCTTTTTAAACCCAATTCATCAGCATTATTTGGTTTTCCGATCATTAACTGTTGTCGAAATTCCTGAACAATGCGTTTTTGCAGTTGAGAAGATTTATTTCTATCTATGGGTTTTTGGGATATTCCTAAACCTAATAGTTCCTGAAGTTCATCTTTTGGAAGTTTTTGCATTCCAATTAATAAGCGACAACAGTTATTTTCTCCTCCGGTAAATTGTTCAATTTCTTCCTGTATTAATTTCCATCCTCGCAAGTTAAAATAGCCGACACAAAAATCAGCCCTATTTGCAGATTGGAGGCTTTTCTTGAGTATAGGTAATAGTTGATCATTAATATTATCAAAAATCCGAGGCATAGTTGTTTATATTAGTTAATTGTCTGAATTATAGCATATTTCCATATCCCCGACTTCTTTGATAAATCTTGTGAATAAATGATAAATTGATGATAGAAGTCGGGGATATTATATCTTAATCTTCAACTTTTGCTAACCAAGCAAGTAAATCCTCCACATTATTAAAATCTAATAATGCTTCACTCAAATCTTCTAAAATATGTAAGGATAAACCAGCAACAGAACCGCGTATTTTCGGCGATATTTTACCAAACCGCTTACTCAACAGTCGCATGACTAAATTAAAAGTTGCTTCTTCTAGTCCTTCTTCTCGTCCTTCTTTCCTTCCTTCTTCTTTTCCTTGTTCCCGGCCTTCTTCTTTAATTTCTTGATAAACTCGTGTTTGTTTGAGTGTGATTCCTAACATAGATTCTACCTCTTGACGGTTGAGATTTTCAAACTTGTACATCATGATAGTTGTGATCATTTCTATTATGACGCTATTTGATGATGATGGTATTTCTTCCTTAGTTTTTGTTAATAAATACCTAGCTGCTTCTGGTGCTTGACTTTCTTCTAAAGTGGTTAATATCATCACTCCTACCCATGTTGGTAATTGATGAATATCCCCCAATTCATCTAAGTATACTCTATGTACTTGATCACTGTTCAAAAATGCCCGCAGTGGATAAATATTGCTTTGTTCGATGTTACGAGATGGATAAATTATTACTGCTTCCCAATCACTAAATCTAGTCCGATTACGATAGAAATATAAGGAAGATTCAGCTACTACTCTTTCATACAATATTTCATCTTTTTGAAATTGCACCTCACAGAAATATACAATTCCTGGGTTTTCATTTTCTGGTGGTAAAAATACGCCATCAATTTCAAATTTTGGTTCTTTAATTGCTACGGAATCAAATTTATAACTATCGGCATTTTCTGGAGGATTTTCCAACAGTTGAAATAATAAAGATGGATATTGTTGAAATAGTTTGTAAAAGATTGTGTCTCGACGCATAACATAAATATTTTCTAGGATGTAGTTACTATTTTATTCTAACAGGATTTATGCAATCTGATGCACCATACAATTTATGATTTATTGACACAATTAAAACAGAAGTCTGGGATCTTGATCAATGTTTACTATAATATAGTAAAATAGTTGTAGTAATTACAGGTGAGTGAATATGATAGCCCAAGAAATAATGGCAAAAATTGACGAAAATGGTAACATCTCTTTAGAAACTCCTTTAATGGTTAATAAACCAAGTCGGGTTAAATTAATTGTTTTGTTTATTGAAGATGAATTAGATGAAGATGATGAATCAAAAGAAGCTGTTTTAGAAAGTTTGAAAACCTCATTACAAGAAGCTAAAGCAGGTAAAGTTCATCCAATTTCAGAACTTTGGGAAGGTATTGATGTTGAGTGAAACACCATTTGTTATCGTTAATTTTACCGATAATTTTAAACAAAAAATACGCAGTTTGTCAAAAAAATATCGCCACATTCGTAATGATATTCAACCAATAATTGAAGAATTACAAAGTGGTAATTTTTTAGGTGATCAATTGCAGGAACAGGGTATACAGTTTTGAAGGTAAGAGTTCGCAACAGTGACATTCAAAAAGGGAAAAGTAGTGGTTATCGAATTATTTATCAAATTGAATCACCTACAAATGTCCTTTTACTGTTAATTTATTCTAAACTGGAACAAACAGATGTAACAATGGATGAAATTAAGTCAGTTATAGAACTGTTTCAAGCATGATCTTAGTTTTAATCCTCATCCGTTTTTATTATATATTGTAGGGGTAAAGCACATTGCTAAACCCCTACGTTGACGTTATTAACCATCAAACCAAATCCCGATAAGCCTTTAAAGCCGCATCTTTCACGGTTTCCGCAACAATAGGAAACGTACTCAATATATGACTAAATTCCCCTTCTGTTAACCCATATAAATGGGCAATTATTCCATCTAATTCGGCGCGGATTTTCCCTCTTTCCCTCTCGTCTGTAATTCCGTTTTTATGACTTCCTAAACCTACTTCTTTCGCTAATTCATCATATTCTGGTGTTGTACAAATTAGCTTGGCTGCACGTTCTACTATTTCTTGAAAATATGCGTCTTTTTCTGTTAATCTGGGAACTGGTGTTTGATAAACATAAAAAAATGAAACATGATTAGTAATACTTTTTCTCAAGAAATAATCAACAATGAAAGAGTTTACTAAAGCACAAATAAATAACCTTTGTTTAGAATTGATTCTTAAAGAATTTGGATTAACTATGCCATTTTCGCAACTAACATCATATACTTTCTCAAGAGATACGGTATGAGGACAGAAAACATTAGGAGGTAAAACTGTCATAATAACTGATCTTTCATTGGTAGTTGCTGTTACATCACGAAAGGCTAATCTATAAGATTGATAATCTAATAAAATAGTAGTCTTTTCAGGAATAGATAAATTATTTTTTTTAACAAAATTAGCAATTTCTTTACTTCTTGGTGATAATAAATCCTGCGCTGCTTCTTGTTCATCTAACCAATATTTAGGTTTTCCCCAATTATGATTAAATTGATTAAATATTTTTCCTTCATATAAAGGTAATCTTCCCTTTCCTGGTTCAGTTTTAAACAAATGACTATCATTAGTCATATCAAATTCACGAGTTAACTTTAAATTCCACTTATCCTGAATTTCCTCCCCCAACAAAGGAAAGCGACTCATTTTTTCAGCTATTAAAATATCTAAATCAGATTTAAACTCCATAATTGAAATAGAATCAGGAGATAACTGTTTAATTAAATCCACAGAAATATGAAGACAATCATCATCAGGAAAACTATTCAACTCTCCCACATCATGACGCATAAACTTAGCAGGAAATGATATTGTACCCTGTAATGGTAGGGGCGAATGGCCATTCGCCCCTACAAGGTTTTGAAAAGTCAAAACCACAAACTTAAAACTTTTGTGTACTCCTTCAAAAATAGCCTTTTTATTTTCAAAACAGAATAAACCAGTGATCTTAGTTTGCGAAAATAACATTTCTCGTAATTGCTTAGTTCCCAAATCTGTATAAATCCCGCTAGGAATCACTAAACCGCATTCACCATGTGGAGAAAGTAAATTCAAACATTGTTCCACAAACAACTTATATAAATTAATATCAGTTCCCTGTTTCTTTCCATTAACCACAGAAATCTGATTAAGATATTGTTCAGCACTTCTAAAATATAAACTCACATGAGGATATTAACTTTGATATTTTAACCAAGCAGTAGCAACTTCAGGATTTTCTAATAACTGCTTTTGTTCCTTCTCAAAAGTCTTAATATCCATCTTATTCTTAGTCACTAAATCGCTATATTCTGCAAAAAACTCCTTAGCTTGCGGTTTAAAAATCTCCCAAGGAGGATTACCTAAAATAATATCAAAACCACCCTTAGCAATAATTTGATCAAAATGATAGCCCCAATGAAAAGGTTTTAATGCTTCCATATCAGCAATATTTAAAACCCGTTTACTAGCTTTCCCCTTTAACTGCACTTCCTCATATTTAATCTTTAAATTCCCAAACTCATCTAACAACAATTGATTTAACTTAACCAAAGATTCCCGGTTAACATCATTAATATGATGTCTCAAAAATTGTAAACGATCTTCTTGTTCCGTATCTTCAACTTTTCACGCAATAAAAGCGTGTTCTTTATACTTTCTAATACTTTCATTTTTCTCATTTAAAATAGTTTGATAATCCTGGGCTTTTAATTGTTGTAAAATATCAGGGTTTCCCACAATATCAAAACGTTTATCATCAACCCGAATCAAACCAATTAAAGAATTACCTGCCATAATGTTAAAATCAACATTAGGTAAAGGTTCTAAATCATCAACAGTTTTCGCAGAAGCAACCAAACTTAAAAATAACCGTAACTTAGCAATTTCTACCGCTTCCTCCATGATATCCACACCATAGAGATTGTCAGTAATTACCCGCTTTTTGATATAATAATCCAAAGAAGGATGATCTTGTTTAATCTTACTTAATCTAGCTTGATTTGACTCATTTCCCGAAACTTGAATAAAGTCAAAAATGGCAGTATAAATCTTAATTAAATGTTGTAAAGCAGCCACCAAAAAAGCCCCACTACCACAAGCAGGATCTAAAATTGAAAGCTGAGGTAATATCTCATCTAATAATTGCTGACACAATTGATTATTTTCTCGTTCCCAGTCTCCAGACTGGGAATGCCCTCTTAGAGGTTCTACCTCCTCTATTTTCGAGGCAGAGCCTCTGGGTTCACATTCCCACGCAGAGCATGGGAACGAGGGTACATTACCAATCTTCTCACGAATAAACTTATTAATAGTCCGTTCACAAAGATAATTAGTAATTTCCGGTTTAGTATAATAAGAGCCAAACTCCTTTTGGTTAATATACTTCTCAAAAATATACCCTAAAACATCAGGATTAATTTCATCATCTTTACCACTGGGAGTATCATCTAAATGCCAAGTATAACCAGAAAATAACTTAAATATATCCTCAAAACCACCATCACTAATTCTAATTTTTCCGCGATATTTCTCTTCAATAATATGGGGTAAAAATAACCCACCATTAATATATTTAATTCTACCAATTAAAGCCGCAGTTCCATCTTTACGGAACTTTTCAGCTTTACCAAAACCATCAAAAAACAAAGTTTGTAAAAACTCTTGATAATATAAATCTTTACCTTTGGTTTGACTAACCTTCAACTTATCTTGTAAATAATCAGTATTTCCATGATCTAAAAACCCCTTTTTCTGGAGAAAATAAATAAACATCAACCGATTCAAAATCACCGAAGCATACCAATTAGCATCTTTGATATTATCTATACCTTTAATAAAGGTAACAAATTTCCGATGTTCTAACTGGAAATCATCAAAAAACTTTTTAGTAATCTTTTCAATATCAAAAGCCTTTTGAGTGCGTTGAGTAACATCAGTTAAAGTTAAATTTTCTTCCTCAGCAAAATCAATAAATAAAGATTCCAACTTTTGAGTTAATAACTCTCCAGATTGAGTAATATTAAAAGTAGTTTCCTTGGCTTTAGTTTTATTTGCAGATTCTCTTTTTACCCATTGCCAAACCTGCTTTTCTTGCTTTTTATCAGTATAAATAATTAAATGTTCTTGACTATAACTTGTAACTTCCGTATCCATCTTTTTTCTAACTTTAGAATTGGGTAAAATGCCATTATCAGACACACAATGATAAACCATCATTCCGCGTTTTTGGGCAGCAGCTTCTATAGTATAATTTTCCTCATCTACAGTTAAATAAAGAGGAGAACCATCTGCATAATCCCAACCCAACTCTTCAATAAATAAAGATGTAAAATCAGATGATTGGAGATATGTTTTAACTTGATTGCGATTGAACTTCATAAAATGCACTCCTGGTATATGTACTCAAAGATCCCACTCAAAGATCCCCGACTTCTTAGAGAAGTCGGGGATCTGAATATTAACCTAAATCATTAATATCTAACAATTGTTCAAGAGTATAAGGACATTCTGCGGGAAAATCAACTTTAAACTTAGTTTTTATCTGCACATATTTCAAAGCCCGATTATAAATATTATTCATCTCTTCAGCTAGATAATTACGTAAATTGGTTGTTAATCTATCCTCAAGTTGATAACGAAAACCTAAAATTTCTGATTGCCAATGATAATAATTTCTTTCAGATTCCTCTGTCCAAAATTGTAGTAATAAAAGATGTCTAATTACTTGTTCTAATAGACTTTTAACTGCATTTTTCTTTTCACTTCCCAAATCTTCCAACTCCTCAATTAAATTCTCTAAATCCATCTCATCAAAACGACCTTGTTTCAATAAATTAATAGTTGCTAATAACCATAAATAATCATCAGTTTCATAGAGTTGCTGTAAATTAGTCAAAACATTCATATTTTTACCTCCTAATTTATTTAATTAATTATTTCTCTAACTCAATTAGGTAAATAATCAATATCTAAAAATTGTTCCAGCGAATAAGGACATTGTTCAGGAAAATCAACCTGAAAATTAGTTTTTCTTTGCACATATCCTAATGCCCTTTGGTAAATTTTTAATCTTTGTTCAACTAAATGATTGCGTAAATTTGTGGTTAATTTAGCATTAAGTTGATCTCGAAAACTATAAATCTCAGCTTGCCAATGACCAGAATTTCTCTCAACTTCAATAGTCCAATACTGATACAGTAATAAATGTCTAATAATTTGCTGTAATAAACTTTCTACAGCATTTTTCTTTTCACTTCCCAAATCTTCCAACTCCTCAATTAAATTCTCTAAATCCACCTCATCAAAACGACCTTGTTTCAATAAATTAATAGTTTCTAATAACCATAAATAATCATCAGTTTCATAGAGTCCTTGTAACTTAGTAGTAAAATTACTGGTAATTGTCATAAACTTACCCCCTATTTACCTCTAAAATAACACACATCTCAAAACCGTAGGGGCGCAGGGCTTGCGCCCTTCCCCTGCCAATAACCGCTATATCAATTATTCAAAAACTCTTTGACTATTGCTAAATAAGTTTCTGAGTCTTCCAACATCGGAAAATGCGCCGTATTGGGAATAATATTTAATTGAACCTTATCACTTAAAGCCGCCGCCGTTTTCCCCAATTCAGCCGGAATAATAATGTCATGTTCCCCAGCAATCAGCAAAGTTGGTATAGTTAACTTCGCAAATTCTCCCGGCATTGTTTCCGCTTGTTCCTTACTCACAGAGGTATAGATAGTCCCTAAAGCCGCTTCATAATGGGCATTAACAAAATCTTCTAAAAAAGCCTGACTTTCCGCTTTAGGAATAGGACGATGTAAAAATCTAGCCATAAACATCTTATCAGCCAAAGGAATTTTACTTAACCACTGCGGGCGGAATTTCACTATATAACCACCAAATTTATGAAAAGCAGAAAAAGCTTTTTCATCATATTCAAAAATGCCGCTACAAGTTAAAATTCCCTTAGCAACTCTTTCGGGATAACGATTAAAAAATAAAGTTGCAATAGAAGCACCCATAGAATGGGCATTAACATAAACACGATCAAGATTTAACTCATTTAATAAAACCGCCAAATCTTCCGCGTATTCTGTTAATTCATAACTTAAATTCCCATTATTTTGGGGTTGACATTGAGAACGACCAAAACCCCGTAAATCATATAATAAACAATCAAAATTATCTAATAAAGCCTCAGCCGTACTTTGCCAATATCTCGCTGAACCAGCCCAACCATGCAAAAAAACCATCACCGGTTTCATAACATTTGATGGTTTTTTCATCCACTCGTAATAATGGTCTACACCCCGAACATTTATATAAGTCATTGCAAGAATTAAAAACTAAGAATTAAAAATTAAAAAATCAAGAGTCAAGAGTCAAAATCCAAATGACTAATGACTAGTGACTAATGACTTTTAAGCCGACTCTGGTTTAGGTAAAGAAGAAGGATGTACTATTAGTTCAGCAGTAGAACGTTTTTCCACCATTTCCTTAGTAATTGTACAGCGAGTCACATCCTTGCGAGAGGGTAACTCATACATTACATCCAGCATCAACTCTTCCACAATACCGCGTAAAGCCCGCGCTCCAGTTTTGCGCCGATAAGCCTCTTGAGCGATCGCCTTTAACGCCTCTGGTTTAAAATCCAACTGGACATTATCCATATTCAGCAGTTTTTGGTACTGTTTCACCAAAGCACTCTGTGGTTCAGTTAGAATTGCCATCAGCGCATCCTCATCCAAAGGATCAACCACAGCCACCATGGGAATCCGACCAATAAACTCAGGAATCATGCCAAATTTCACCAAATCATCTGGTTGCAGATGACGTAATGTATCAGCAGCCCGTTTTTCCTTAGTTTGCAAATCTCCAGGTTGCACAAAGCCAATTGACTTTTTCCCAACCCTCTGATCTACAACTTTTTCTAAACCGACAAAAGCGCCACCACAGACAAACAAAATATTGCTCGTATCAATTTGGATACAATCTTGATATGGGTGCTTACGTCCCCCCTGGGGTGGAACATTAGCAATAGTCCCCTCCAACATTTTCAATAAAGCTTGCTGTACCCCTTCCCCAGAAACATCTCTGGTAATTGAGGGATTCTCACTCTTCCGGGCGATTTTATCAATTTCATCAATGTAGATAATACCCCGTTGAGCCTCCTCCACATCCAAATCTGCCACCTGCAACAGACGCAACAGGATATTTTCCACATCCTCACCCACATACCCAGCTTCCGTCAGGGTTGTAGCATCAGCAACAGCAAAGGGAACATCGAGAATTTTCGCCAGAGTTTGTGCCAAGAGAGTCTTACCGCAACCAGTCGGTCCAATCAGTAAAATATTGGACTTTTGTAGTTCGATCGCATCATCTGTCCCAGCATTGGCATTACCCTTAGACTGAAGAATAGCCAATCGCTTATAATGATTGTAAACAGCCACAGATAGCACCTTTTTGGCTTCATCTTGGCCGATAACGTGTTCGTCTAAATAATTTTTAATCTCTCTCGGTTTAGGGATTTGATTAAACGAGAGATTAGACGAACTGGTACGACGTTTTTCAGTTGGTTCTGACTTTTGCGCCGGTGGTGATGCAGCCGCAGCACTGGTATCCAGCAATTCCTCATCGAGGATTTCATTACACAAGTCAACGCATTCATCGCAGATGTAGACTCCCGGACCTGCGATTAATTTACGTACCTGCTCTTGAGACTTGCCACAAAATGAACATTTTAAATGGGAGTCGTACTTAGACATATCAGCCTCTTATTTCAGAATGACGACGATTTACCCTGCTGTGGGAAGATTTTGTCTAGAAATGACCTGATCGATCAAACCATAATTCTTCGCCTCTTCTGCTGACATGAAAAAGTCGCGCTCGGTATCAGCCTCAATTCTCTCCAAGGGTTGACCAGTATGCTTGGCCATTAATTGATTTAATTCGCCCTTAATGTAAAGAATTTCTCGCGCTTGAATTTCAATGTCAATAGCTTGTCCTTGAGCGCCACCCAGGGGTTGGTGAATCATAATCCGGGAGTCAGGTAAAGACATCCGCTTTCCGGCAGTTCCAGATGTTAATAAAAAAGCCCCCATGCTCGCTGCCAGCCCAAAACAGATAGTTACAACATCGGGACGTATTTGTTGAATTGTATCATAGATTGCCATACCCGCGTAGACAGAGCCACCAGGAGAATTAATGTACAATTGAATATCTTTTTCCGCGTCTTCAGAATCGAGGAAAAGCAATTGGGCAACAATGGAATTAGCTACAACATCATCTATGGGAGTTCCCAAAAAAATAATCCGCTCGCGGAGTAAGCGGGAGTAGATATCAAATGCCCTTTCTCCCATCCCAGACTGTTCTACCACCATTGGCACAATATTACTAGGGCTGCTAGAACTGCCACTAGTACCAATAGGACTCAAGCTGTTGATTGGGTAATTTCCCGACTGCGATACAAGCATACTAGAATATTTAAAAATAAATGGCATGAAATTGTGAACTGTTAACCATTATGCCCTATATGGCAGAATTCAGGAGGTAGTCCCTAAGAGGTAGGGGAGTTGGGGGAGTTGGGGGAGTTGGGGGGGTAGGGGAGGTAGGGGAGGTAGGGGGGGGTAGGGGAGGTAGGGGAGGTAGGGGAGGTAGGGGGGGTAGGGGGAGTTGGGGGTAGATATTTCCTAACTACCAATTACCAATTACCAATTACCAATTACCCATTACCAATTACCCATTACCCATTACCAATTACCAATTACCAATTACCAATTACCAATTACCAATTACTCAGGATTACTGGTTTCTGCTTCCTGAACTGCTTCAGTGCTTTCGGTTGCTTCCGCCGCACTTAGAGAACCTTCCGCTACTAGTTCCACAGATGAACGTTCTAGCAACCAATCAACGATTTTTTTGGTTAAAAGTTCTTCTTTAACCACTCCACGCAATCTATTTTCATCCAAATCTTGATCAGGATATTCTGCCATCAATAGGGCGACTCTAGCTTGCACTTCTGCTGTTGCCACTTCAATAGATTCACGTTTGCCAATTTCTTGTAAAGATAGCGTCCGCTTGAGACGTTCTATAGCTTCAGGTTTGGATCTATCACGTAATTGGGGAATAATTTCTTGAGTGAATAGCTTTCTGACATCTATTCCTTGCTCGGACAATTTCATGGCCGTCTGTGACAGCATAGCATCAATTTCTTGATCAATCAGTGTTGTCGGCAAATCTATTTCGACATGGTTGAGTAGTTCTTTGACTAACGCTTCTTGCTGATTGTCTTTGGTTTTATCGGCAGCTTCTTTTTGATACCGTTCTTCTAAGGATGCCCGCAATTGTTCTAAGGTCTCGAAATCGCTGACTGATTGGGCAAAATCGTCGTCCAATTCGGGTAGTTCTTTGGTTTTAATTTCTTTGAGGGTAATGGTAAACAGAGCCGCTTTACCAGATAACTCCTCATTACCATAAGGATCTGGGAATTGAGCAGATACTTCTTTGGTTTCTCCAGGGTTCATGCCCACTATACCCAAGACAAAACCGGGAATGAACTTATCTTCTTGTAACTCAACTTGAAAATCAGTTCCTTCTCCACCGGGAATTGGTTTGGCTTCACTATCAGGATCATCCCCTTCATTTTTGGCAATTACACCCTTAAAGTCAATTACTGCCATATCACCGATTTGGGCGGCACGTCCTTCTACGGGGACTAAAGTTGCTGATTTTTCTCTTTGGGCTTCAATAACTGTATCTACTTGGGTAGGATCATACTTAATTTCCTCCGCTTTAACTTCTAAACCAGTGTATTGGTTTAACTTGACTTCTGGGAAGACATCCACAGAAGCGGTAAAAGTCAGGGGTTTTCCTGGTTCATAATTGACAATTAATTCATCAAAGGAAGAACTTAATTGGGGCTGACCAAGAGCGGTAATCGCTTCTTGTTTAATTGCTTGGTCAATGCCTTCTTGCAGCATTTCTTCTAGGGCAGTTGCCTTGACGCGAACCTGACCAATACGTTGTAATAATATTTGCCGGGGTACTTTGCCTTTGCGAAACCCAGGAATATTGGCGGTATTAGTTAATTTTCTAATAGCTTGCTCGTATTTTTGTTTGGTAATTTCCGGTGTAATTTCTATTTGTAAACCAATTTGACTGGCGGGAAGTTTTTCCTGGGTAACTTTCATGCGTTGTTTCTATTTTTCTGGTATTTTAATCTGCTATCTAAATACTAGACAAGTCTAGACATTTACTTCTACGGGGTATAGGATCGGTTATCCCGACCTAAGTTCACTCGCTGTCTTCTAGACGCGATCATATTCTGAATAGATATCATTCAGACACAAATGCGTGTGAATGTCTTTCAGCAGAGATCCATTTTACTGCAAAAAGTAAAGGACTGAACACTTTATGATATTCTTTCAACATAGCAGCCATAGTTCCGGTAACATAACTTTACAGGCAGGGCTTCTAGCAAATACCCAAATGTTAATTGCCCTTGGTTTTCTTTTTTGCAGTTTGCTGTATAATGGGATATTATACGATAATGTAGTGTCAGTAACTCAGCCATAAAGGGAATGAGCTTGTAAGAAATTGCAAACTGTACTGACCAGTCTAAGTCTTCACTGACTACGTTTTTTGAGTCACGACACCCCGGAATGCGAAGCTAGTTCCCTGCTCTGTCATTTGCAATTAAACAGTTTTAAAGTCACTGAAACAGTGTTGCAAGTCTAAAAAGCTCTTAAAACATTGACGAAGCTAACATTACCCCAGAAATGGGAGGCTCTTCGGAGCAACACATTATGCGTACAGAGTTGGGAAATTTGAATCGGTAATTGTCCCGTTGAAAGTACATCACAAGAGTACCCCGAATTTGCCAACTCCAAGGCGGTAATGAGAAAATATTTAAGGGGGTTAAAACCGCACGAGTCGCTTCCCCCTCAGGTTTGAAGACACTAAGTTTCCCACTTACTGAGTATTCTTATGACAATTTGATTTGCTATGACTTCCATAGCTGTAGAGTGCGATATAAATTAATTTTAACTGCAATATACAGCACTTCCTGGTGTTATGAGGTACAAGAACCCCACCCCCAACCCCCTCCCCGCAAGCGATGAGGGGGCTAGGATGTAACTCATAAGAGCGGAGACCGCTGTAAGCAACAAAGTCTCAAATCTCTCAATAGTCATCAAAAATTGGGATATAATCACGAGAATATGCAAATTTTACTATTGAAAATCTGCTGTTGACAGGAACAACAGAAACATTTGATTTTTTAAGTTGTCCTAAAAAAAGTGCTAGTTACCTCTTAAAGGAGGAGTCGAGTTTGTCTAAGTCCTATCGTGTAGCTATTTTGGGAGCAACTGGTGCTGTAGGTACTGAGTTGCTGGAATTACTAGAAAGCCGAAATTTTCCTCTGGCTGAATTAAAATTGTTGGCATCGCCACGCAGTGCAGGAAAAACACTCAGATTCAAGGGGGAAGAGATCCAAATTGAGGCGGTGAGCGATCGCAGTTTGGCAAATCTAGATATAGTCTTAGCTAGTGCTGGGGGTAGCATCTCCAAAACTTGGGCGAGTGTAGCGGTAGAAAAAGGAGCAGTGGTAATTGATAATTCCAGTGCCTTTCGCATGAACCCGGATGTCCCTTTGGTAGTTCCAGAAGTAAATCCCCAAGCCGCATTTACTCACCAAGGAATTATTGCCAATCCCAACTGTACGACAATTCTCATGTCCTTGGCAGTTTGGCCATTACATCAAGTTAAACCAGTTAAAAGGATTGTCGCTGCCACCTATCAATCGGCTAGTGGGGCTGGGGCGAAGGCAATGGAGGAAGTAAAAATCCAAAGTGACGCTATACTACAAGGAAAGCAACCAGTAGCGGAGATTTTACCTTACCCATTGGCATTTAATTTATTTACCCATAATTCTCCCATGACAACCTGGGGATATTGTGAGGAAGAAATGAAGATGGTGAACGAAACCCGCAAAATCTTTGGTAATCAAGAAATCAGAATTACCGCAACTTGTGTACGGGTTCCCGTACTCCGCGCCCATTCTGAAGCCATTAATCTAGAATTTGAAACACCTTTTGATCCAGATGAGGCTAGAGAAATTTTAAGAACATCCCCTGGGGTGAAATTAGTAGAAGATTGGCAAGCAAATTATTTTCCGATGCCTATAGATGCTAGTGGTAAAGATGAGGTTTTGGTGGGAAGAATTCGCCAGGATATTTCTCATGCTTGCGGTTTAGACTTATGGCTATGCGGCGACCAAATCCGTAAAGGTGCAGCTTTAAATGCAGTGCAAATTGCTGAATTATTACTAGAAAAAATTTACTGAAATTGACTACAGTATAAGTTTAAATTCAGTCATTTGTCATGAATCATTAGATAATCAACAACTGACAACTAACAACTGACAACTGACAACTAACAACTGACAACTAACAACTGACAACTGACAACTAACAAATTAGGAGAGAAAAGAGTGTGGGAGATTTTGGAACAATTGTAACTGCTATGATTACGCCGTTTAAGGCAGACGGTAGTATTAATTATGATGTAGTTGCCAAACTAGCAGATTATCTAGTTAACAACGGTACAGATGCAATAGTGGTATGTGGAACAACAGGCGAATCTCCAACCCTGACTTGGGACGAAGAATATCAATTATTTGTTGAGGTATTGCAAACTGTATCAGGTAAAGCTAAAGTAATTGCTGGTTCTGGTTCTAATGACACCAAAGAAGCGATCGCCGCCACCCAAAAAGCAGCTAAAATAGGAGTATATGGTTCTTTACAAGTAGTTCCCTATTACAACAAACCGCCACAGGCTGGATTATACAAACACTTTCAGGCAATAGCCCAGTCCTGTCCTGACCTGCCAATGATGTTGTATAACATTCCTGGGCGCACGGGACAAAACCTCAGTTCCGAAACAGTGGTAAGATTAGCGGAAATTGATAACATTGTCGCCATTAAAGAAGCCAGTGGTAACTTAGATCAAGTGAGTGAAATCCGTCGCTTGACACCCAAAGAATTTCAGATTTACGCTGGAGATGATTCTTTAACTTTACCAATGTTAGCCATAGGATCTCAAGGGATAGTCAGTGTAGCTTCTCATTTAGTGGGTAATCACATCCAAAAAATGATTCAAGCATGGAAAGTGGGAAATACTCAACTTGCTACTGACATTCATTTGCAATTGTTTCCATTGTTTAAAGCTCTATTTTTAACTACAAATCCCATTCCTGTCAAAGAAGCACTCAAACTGCAAGGTTGGGAAGTAGGTTCAACTCGTCTACCCTTATATGAAGCTGATACGGATGTATCGAAAAAATTAGAGTCAGTAATGCAAAAGCTGAATTTAATCTCAGCCCCAATAGGTGAGTGATTTATAAATAATGTGTACAAATGGTGACTAGATTATCGTCTTAACACTTGTGCTACAACTGAACAATATAAAAATTATTCAGTTTGATGTCAATGAAATCAAATAGGACTTTATAGAAGCTGAATTTAAACAGAAAATTTGGTCTTTTCTTTCATACAAGAAACCGAACTATCAACTGATTCACAACTAACAAAATCTCCAGGAGAAAATGTCTAAAAACGAATCTAATCTCGCTCTCAAAATCATTCCTTTGGGCGGGTTACACGAAATAGGTAAAAATACTTGCGTTTTCGAGTATGAGGACGAAATTATCCTGTTAGATGCAGGATTAGCCTTTCCCACAGAAGCCATGCACGGGGTAAATATTGTATTGCCAGATACAACTTATCTCCGAGAAAATCGCCACAAAATTAAGGGCATGATCGTTACTCATGGTCACGAAGACCATATCGGGGGAATTGCCTTTCACTTAAAGCAATTTGATATTCCGGTGATTCATGGACCTAGACTAGCAATGGCAATGCTAGAGGGTAAATTAGAAGAAGCAGGGGTACGCGATCGCACAGAACTAAGAACAGTCCTCCCCCGTGATGTGGTGAGAATTGGTAAACATTTCTTTGTCGAATATATCCGTAACACCCATTCCATTGCTGATAGCTTTACCGTTGCTATTCATACACCATTGGGCGTAGTTATCCACACAGGAGATTTTAAAATTGATCATACTCCTGTAGATGGTGAAAAGTTTGATTTACAACGTCTGGCAGAACATGGTGAAAAAGGCGTACTTTGCCTTTTGAGTGATTCCACTAACGCAGAATTGCCAGGATTTACACCTTCTGAACGGGCTGTTTTTCCTAACCTTGACCGAGAATTTTCTCACGCTACTGGACGCTTATTTGTCACGACCTTTTCTTCTAGCGTCCATCGCATCAACATGATTCTGCAACTAGCAAGAAAACATAATCGTGTGGTGACAATCGTTGGGCGTTCTATGCTGAATTTAATCGCCCATGCTCGAAATTTAGGTTATATCAAATGCGAAGATAGCCTATTTCAACCGCTGCATACGGTTCGGGGAATGCCAGATGAGAGAGTGCTGATTTTAACCACTGGCTCTCAGGGTGAAACAATGGCAGCGATGACAAGAATTGCCAATAAAGAACACCCCCATATCAAAATTCGCCAAGGAGATACGGTTCTCTTCTCCGCTAACCCTATTCCTGGTAACACAATTGCTGTGGTGAACACCATTGATAAATTGATGATTCAGGGGGCAAAAGTGGTCTATGGACGGGATAAAGGGATTCACGTTTCTGGCCACGGCTGTCAAGAAGAACAAAAGCTGATGATTGCTTTAACTCGTCCTAAGTTCTTTGTGCCATTTCACGGTGAACATCGGATGTTGGTGAAGCATTCGGAAACTGCTCAAAGTATGGGGATTCCGGCAGAAAATATGGTGATTATCCAGAATGGAGATGTCATCGAGTTAACGGAAGATTCTATCCGTGTTGCTGGAAAAGTGCCAGCGGGGATTGAATTGGTGGATACTTCTAGTTCTGGTATGGTGAGTTCTAAGGTGTTGCAAGAACGCCAACGCATGGCTTCTGAAGGGACTGTGACTATTGCTGCTGCTATTGATTGGAGTGGTAAGCTAATGGCAAAAACGGAAATTCATATGCAGGGTGTTGTGACAAGCATCGAGCGATCGCTCTTGCAAAAATGGGTACAACAACGCATTGAGGAAATTCTTAGCGTCCGCTGGACAGAGTTTTCTCCCGTAGAAGGACAACCCGCTGATACTGATTGGGGTGGATTGCAGGAAACTCTAGAACGTGAGTTGGCGCGTTCTATGCGGAGAGAGTTGCAATGTCAACCTTCTTTGACGTTGTTGATGCAAGTCCCTGAAGAACCTGCTGTGAAGGTTTCTGATGGTAGAAGACGACGCACTCGTTCTACTGCGGTTGCTTCTTAAGAGTTAGCTCACGCAAAGGCGCAAAGGCGCAAAGGTGTTTTTTGGCATCTTTGCGCTTTTCAGCCGAACTTAGGGACTTCCAATTAAAAAAATACCCAAAAATTTCTTGTGGTGCGGGACGAAAAGCCCGCTAATCATCAAGGACGGGCAGGATGCCCATCCCACAAAATTGGGTAATTTATTTTTTGGTGTTCCCAAAAGTGCCTGAATCTTTATCAGAACCATAAAGGTTCAAGGGTTTATTCGGCCAAGTAGGACGAATCTGATTCCATGTAGTAATTTTACCTTCGGCTGATGGTTCCCAGATTTTTTTGAGTTCTGCCAAAGTTATATCCTGCGCCCAATTATTTTGACCTGAGTTCGATGTAAATAAAAAGTCTAAAAGTACGTAACAGCAACAGTTCTGTCAATAAGTATTGGTTATTGAGAATTAAAGCCCACGCCAAAAAGTTCTCAAAAAATTAATTTTTTGAAATGTATTTACTATTAGGTAATATTGATATTTAATTGGTAATTAAGCTAATAAAACTGGTAAGGTTTCAATTTCATTTTCATCAAATCTTAAAGAAGGTTTTTTAGGTTGCCAAGTATAAGCTATTATTGCAGCAACAACATTAACCATGAAATTAGTAACACTTCGATGTCGAGAATGAGCAAGTTGTGAAATATTTTTGAGTTGGTCATTAACAGTTTCAATTAAAGAGCGTTTTCGGAGCATTAATTTCTCCTCCAGGGACAAGAGCTTATTCCGCATATTTTTCTTGAAAGGAGTGATTAATTTGAGTCCATTAGACCAAAGTTCAAGCCAGAGTTTTTGAGAAATATATCCTTTGTCTCCAAATATTTTCCCAAATAAGTTCTTAGTCAAAGTGGGAACAGGTTTTCGGTCATCTGTATTTCCAGGAGTAATTTGAAACGCAAGTAACTCTCCTTGATCATTAATAATCAAATGAAGTTTAAACCCAAAATACCAACAAATAGAACTTTTCCCCCAGCCAGCTAAATCTTTAAAGACCTTATTTGTCTTGGCTCTTTTAGAATGACAAATGGGAATAGAGGTACTATCAATAAAACTTATACCTGTATTGAGTCCTTTTCGTGTATTCAGATAATACATCAAGGGAATTAAAGCATTTGGCATTAATTCAACAAATCTTTGATAACTCACTAAATTGGGAAATTCACCTTGGCAATATTTGAAGATATGTTTCAGGTAATAATCTTTAAAATTGCGGTAACTAGAGCGATGAAAATACACAATTATTGTCATAATTTCACTTAGACATAATCGGCTGGGTCTAATTCTTTTTTTTATTTGGGATGGGATAAGTTGAGCTTGAAACATTGGCTCAAAATAGGTACAAAAATCATCAATTTCACAGAAAATAGTTTCTAATTCCATGAGTTATAATCATTAATTTTCTTTAATTAAACCTCTTCTATTGTCCCTAATCTGAGGTACTTTGAGTTTGTATTCAAATAGTATTCGTAATATAAATTTAGATTTTGTTATGAAAATTTACTTAAATCTAGGCTGGTTTCCTATTAATTCTCAATAATTAAGGCTTATTGAGAATATAGGCTCTTTCCAGAAAAGCCTCTAACCCTTTTGAATACTCATTTTTAGCTGGTTTTCTTACATCGAACTCAGGTGGTAACAAGTTTCATGGTCATAATTTTAGTAGATGCTAATTTTACTAAGAGGGTGTTTGAAAAGTCATGATTGCTGTATCAAATGTTCTACCCCTCCCTAACCCTCCCCTTGTGAAGGGGAGGGAACTTGTTTTTCTTGTTTCCCCCCTTCATAAGGGGAAAGGGGGGTAAAAATGTGATGAAAATTACGGGATACAACTTTTAAAACATTCTCTAATGGGATAACGTTGTTTCGCTGTTTCCAAGTTATATCAGATCAGTAATTCAGTATGTGCTAATTTAACGAAGTTAAGGAAATTTCGTTAATAACAATTTTGGAAGTCATAGTATAAATGGGTTGTAGCCTTATGCAAAAAAATAACTAAACTTTTCAAACACCCCCTAAAAAGGTATGATCCGTTTTTGAATAAAAATTACATTACCAGATAAAAGCAATGGCAAAAACAGCCAATTTCAGAAAAAATTCTTTAAAATGGTATAAATTTGAAGCAAGCAAAAACTAAGATCAATGTCAATCCATCTAAAGATAGATATTGAAGTATCAGTATTAACTGGAGTTTAGATACCCGTAAGTAATTATAAAAGTGTTATTCTTTAATTGACTGTCTCTGTAGCAAGAATACGCAAAAGTTCTAGGGAATGGGATTTAAGCCTAAAGATAGAGTTAGACTTAAAGTGAGGGGTGTAAAAATTAGGTCTATGGTGTCATTGAGAAAGCAAAGAAGATGCCACAGCCGAAAGTGATAACTATCAATAAGCTTAGAGGACTACGGTTACATCTCAGTAGCAATGTCGGTGCTTTGTGGAAAAAGCCGACATAGGATAGGTTGGCGTTAATCACCATCATGCTTAACAAAAATACAATACAAAAATACAATGATGTTGGCATCTATGGAATACCACGCTTCCTGCAAATTCAGGACACCCAAAGCTATCAACACAGCAGCACCGACTAAGGCAATAGTGGTAAAGTTTATCCATAGGTATGGGATGTAACTGAGAGCTAAACCTGGTTAGGTTAAAGATAATGCGCTGTAAGTGGCAAATTTAGCAAAAATTACTGTCTAAAGTTTGCTGTTTGAGAGTATTTTTCCTAATCCTATTTATTGATAATTATTGCTATAATAAGTTTTGTTGCAGTTAACAGAAATCACACCCAAAGGCAGATGTCTTCACTAAAATTTTAACTGTGCCAAGTTACTAGTAAAATTGAATGAACACAGTATTGCTTTTTGGGAAATTATGGTCAGAGTGACTTATTAACATAATAAATTCAACCATAGGAAGCAGTTAATTAGACTTTTTACGGAATTTCTGTAATAATCCTGTTTTTCGGTTTAGGTTCTTGTCATATTACATATTCATCTATGAGGTGAATACCCTCACAACAAAAGAGGAATTACCATGAATGTATCTAAAAATACTAACAAAAACATTTTTCTAGCAAGTTGGATTTCTCTACATCCAGTAGACGCTAGTGAAGCTAATATGACTCCGTTACACCATGTTGCAGCCCAGCCGACTTGGGACTTTTTACGTCCTTTGCGTAATTGGTTGGATAATATTCAGGTGCGCGATCGCCTATTAGCTCATCGTCTCTGTAAATACATTCCGGCTCAGTGTCCATTTGAGCGTGATGTCAAAGTATTTGGTAAAACACTGTTTCATATTCCGCCAATGTGTAAACTTAATCCTTTATACGAAGAAGTAGTAGGTTTGCGATTTAAAGCAATGTGCTATCTAGCTGATACCTGTGGCGAAGACATTTCTCAGTATTGCTAATGGGTAATAGGTAATAGGTAATGGGTAATGGGTAATGGGTAATGGGTAATGGGTAATGGGTAATGGGTAATGGGTAATGGGTAATGGGTAATGGGTAATGGGTAATAGTTTGACAACTGACCACTGACCACTGACAACTGACTAATTCTTTTGCTGTTGCCACTTTTGGATAGCATCCTGAGCATCTTCGTAGGCAATCGTTACTTGTGGGACTAATGCGGCGGTGGCGACAGCAGCTTGAAAATCTCCTTGAGTGGCACGGATTTTGGCTAAATCTAAAATTTTCTCACTCCATTCATTAATTAATGTTTGGGCAATTTCAAATCCAGGTTGTCCTTTTTGAATTTTTTTAGCAACTTCGATGGCGCGATTATAGGTTGATGCTTGTTCAGGAATAATTAAATTTTTAGCTGCATCTAAGAGAGTTTTATTACTTACGTATTGCTTGGCTTCTAGTTGCCATTTTTGAATGACTGTTTGAGATTGGGAATAAAGCGGATCTTTTGTGGTGATTAACTTGGCAATTGTGATGGCGGCTGGATATTTTTTTTGTTGAGCTTGTGCCTGTGCTAATGCCAAAATCATTTGGCACCAGACCTGAATATTTTCCTGAGATTTGGCGTATAGTGGTGCATCCGGGGGAATTCTCTGGGCTTTAGCGATCGCAATGCTTAAATGATTCGGTTGTGTAGGGACAAGCAACATTTTTTCTAGCTCTAAAATCGCTTGATTACGTTTTTTAGAGTCTGTATTGGCACTAATTTGGGCGTTACTAGGATTTTGAGAAGTTTTAAATATTTGGGGAAATTGCAGTTTGCTAGTCTGATTACTAGATACTGTTTTTGAGAAATTTTTAAACCGAAAACTCTCGTGATTACGGAGTAAAAATGTAGCGATTAGCCCTACTATCACCATAGTACCACCACCCCAGATGATAAATTGTTGCCAAATTGGTCGTTCAGATTGCAGGGAAGTATAGGTATTGGCTGTAGTAATAGCGGGAATAAATCTGCCACTGGGCTGGGATTCTGGGGAAGTTGTTAAGGTGTGATTGTTGCTAACAAGTGACTTTGATATGAGTGGGGGGACTAAATTTGCCTCGGTTGTTGTGGGGCTTAAAGTGGTCTCGACTGAGGCATTTTCTGCCCACCAAGCTCTGTTTATGCTGCTAAAGGTGCTATTTTCTATGGGGGGTGCGGTGCGGGTGATAGCAAAACTTTCGGCTGGGAAAATTAGCGCTTCTGAGTTTTCATCTAGTGTCAACGTGGGTAAAATAGCTGGCTCTGGAGAGGGAATGACAGTCATGGGGTTTTGGACTGGTCGCCAGTGGTGTTGACAAAGTTTCGGGGTAAGATAACTTACATAGGCAGCTAAATCAGCAAAGTTGTATCCTTGTCCAGAACCTAAAGCTTCTAATAATGCTGCTGTGAAAAAACCATGACCTAATTCTGTGCTTTCATGGGCAAATTCCTCGGGTTGACAGGAAATAATTGCGCCCATTTGTAGTTCTTGGGCTAATTCGATAATTTCTTGTCCTACGGGGGCATCTGCTTGAGTCCCAAAAGCGCGGTTAATATCTAAGATGAGTAAGACATTGAGTCCGCTAACTTGTAGACTCTGCATGAGCGATCGCACTTCTATACCAGTTTCGGGAACTTGATCGGGATTGCCGGCGACTGGCATTAAATAATCTTGTTCTTTGTGGTTAACCCCATAGCCGCTAAATAACAACCATAGGTAGTCCCCTGGCTGCCAAAGTGTCGCTGCTAATTCTTCTAGCAACAAGAGGATATTTTCTTTTGTTGGATAGGAGGATTGTTCTCCTATGGGGGGCGAGGTATTTGTCATTAACAGGCATTTTTCGGGGAGAAAACCTGCTTGTGTTACCAAAAAATCCTTAATTGCCTCAGCATCGGCTTGAGCGCAACTGAGAGGTTGAAAGAATTGATATTGATCAATGCCGATGGCGATCGCCCAGTAATTTACCATCCCGCTATGAGTCGGTTGTTTGTTTGTTGTTTGCTGAAAATTGCCCTTAGCACGGGGGCGTTAAGCACAAAGCTAACTTATTTTTTATAAGTAGTGAGACGGAATTAATTACACAATGTCATTGCGTAAGCGTGGCGTGGCGTTAGCCATATGGAACGAAGTGAAATGAAGCAATCACAACCCTGGCGATTGCTTCCCTTCGCTCGCAATGACTGTAAATATTTTTGTCCAATTACTTATAGCAGGAGTCACCGAGTCATCGAGTAAAACTCTCTTTTAGACAGCGGTTCATTGCTAATTCATGTCCTTTTGCACCTTGTCCGTTGCTATAGTTTAATTAATTTTCACCTATTGCTGAAATCAGTTGTAGTGGATACAACATAAATAATCGTAAAATACTCGCACTCGATTTCCATGACCTGTCATTCATGAGATAGAAGATTATGTTCAGAATTGATACAATACAATCATTTTCAGTGATCCCCTTTTCAATTATTAGCCAAGTTGGCAAAAAAATCCAGATTATTCATAGTGGAGTCTGGCTGTTATTAGCAGTTCCTTTATGGTTAACGACAGAAGCGATCGCTCCGCAGACTGTCCAAGCTTACACAGCTAGAGTAGATTTGCTGATAGACCGTTTACCAGAGGAAAGCTACGAAACCGTGCTACGAAGGGCAGAATTTACCGCTAGAGCCGCAACTCAACGGAGCTTTGACCAAGATATTTTGGTGACAGAAGTATCTGTTATTATTTCAGCACAAAATCGGGGAGCGATCGCACCAATCTTATCATTAGAAGTCAGTCGCCCTCAATGGCAAAAACTGCCAGATCCCCAAAATTGGACAACTTATTTTAAAACAGCCCGCTTATTACTGTTAATTGATCAGTAGAGTGACATAAGTAGGTGAGCGTTGAAAATTGTCGTTATGGCAAGGCAAAAGGCAAGAGGCAAGAGGCAAGAGTGAAGAGGGTTTAGGCGATTTTACATTTCTTTACACAGTTTGGTTTTATTGTGTTCACCTACTTACTTCCGTACCGCTTTTGCCCAAGTCACTCGATTTTGGATTGACTCCACGTGTAGAGTTGGAAAATTTGGGGTTTGGGATTTACGTTAGGGAAGCGTACGCAGCGCAGCGAGTATTTTTCCGTTCTCAAGGAACGGGAACCCATGCCAACTTGTTTAATCTAAAATCTAAAATCTAAAATCTAAAATTTCCGGTCAAAAGTCAATTAATCGCTTACAATAGGAAGGTTGTCAAGAATCACGATATACCGCTGTCATGGCTGTTCCTAAGAAGAAAACATCAAAATCTAAACGAGATAAACGCCGCGCCACCTGGAGACACAAAGCTGCTGTTGAAGCGCAAAAAGCTATCTCCCTTGGTAAATCAATTTTAAGTGGTCGTTCTAACTTCGTCTATCCAGCAATTGAGGAAGAAGAAACAGAAGAATCTTAGAGAATAATTCAATAGTCTCCAATTCAGGAGTTAGAATAAATTTATACTCGTGACGGCTGAGATTTGAATTTTTACAAGATTACTAAAAACCTAAATGTGTAAGGGTAAAGCAAAAGCTCATTGGTGTCAACTTAACGTAAAACCTCTATCCCGCAAAGAACTCAAGTCATCTCACTCCCAGTCTCTGACTGGGAATGAATTCTAGAAGGCTCTGCCTTCAATAATATTAGAGGCAGAGCCTCATCAACTGCATTCCTAGTCAGAGACTAGGAACTAGATGTGGTAGGGATTTGAGCTTAAGTTGACACCAATGAGCAGCGCTAGACCCCCACATGGAGGATCAAATAATTAAGCCCTTTCGACTGACTCCTGGGCGTATGAGTGACTGGGCGCAAGCCCTGCGCCCCTAATGAATTTTTATTAAATACCAATAATTTTTTTCAACAGCGATAATTTACCTAGATAGGGTGCGTATCGCCAGTTTATATCCAAAGGAAATGAGTTTTGTAAGACACTTTTGTAATGGGAAAAGGTATCAAAACCAGCTTTACCGTGATAGCTACCCATCCCACTATCACCCACACCCCCAAATGGTAAGGAAGAAACAGCAACCTGCATTACTGTGTCATTAATACATACTCCCCCAGATGATGTTTCCTGTAAAATCCGTTTTTGCAGGTTTTTGTTTTGGGAAAATAAATATAAAGCCAGGGGTTTTGGTCTAGAGTTAATTAAAGTAATAGCTTCATTGATATCTGTATATTCAATAATTGGTAAAATCGGTCCAAAAATCTCCTCTTGCATTACCGGATCTGTTAAAGAAACATTTTCCAGTAGCGTGGGGGCAATATAAAGTTCTTCAGGTTTAGTTTCTCCCCCCATAATCACTTCACCACACTTGAGTAAATTTGCTAATCTGTCAAAATGTTTTTGATGAATAATTCTGGCATAATCGGCACTGTTAGCTGGATTTTCCCCATAAAATTCTTGCAGACATTTCTGCAAAGCATTGACTAAATTTGGTTTAATTTTCGTATCTACCAACAAATAATCCGGGGCAATACAAGTTTGTCCAGCATTAATAAATTTACCCCAAATAATGCGTTTGACGGTATGTTCTAGATTAATGTCCGTATCAATGATGCAAGGACTTTTTCCACCCAATTCCAAAGTTACCGGAGTGAGATGTTTGGCAGCAGCTTCCATAACTATTTTACCAATGGCTGTACCACCAGTAAAAAAGATGTGATCAAATTTTTCTGCTAGTAACTTTTGACTCGTTTCCACTGCACCAGGGACAACTGTAATATATTCTGGAGAAAAGTATTTATGAATAAGTTTTGTAATTAAATCCGAAGTCCGCGGTGCGAGTTCTGAAGGTTTAATAATAGTACAATTTCCCGCAGCGATCGCCCCAACCAAAGGTGAGATAATTAACTGAAATGGATAATTCCAAGGTCCAATAATTAAAACTACTCCTAAGGGTTCTGGACATATTTTAGCCGAGTATGGAAATAAATCTAAAGGAACGGCTGCTTTTTTGGGTTTTGTCCAAGTATTGATATGTTTGATGGCATAATCAATTTCTTTATTAACACCGATTTCCGTAGCATAACTCTCAAATTCTGGTTTATTTAAATCAGCTTTTAATGCCTGAATAATTGCTGCTTTATTCTCAATTACTAACTGTTTAAGGACTTTGAGTTGGGCAATCCGAAAAGTAACATCTTTCGTTTTACTACTTTGGAAAAACTGCCGTTGTTTAGCAATAATCTCAGCGTGTTTTGGTAATTCGTTAGTAATCATTGTTAATTAAATCTTAAAGAATGTGTGTAAGGATTCAGGCAACAGAGACCGGGGAAGATAGAAGAAAAATGTTCTTCATCCTTCATGCTTCATTATGAACTTCTGAATTCTTACGAATGTGTTTTAATATTAGGCAACAACCTCTCATCGAGATTCGCAAATTATGGATTTATCCAACTTTACTACACTACAAAATTTAGAATCAGCCTTTGGTGGGGAATCAATGGCTAATCGTAAATACCTATTTTTTGCAGCAGTCGCACGTAAACTAGGGTTTTCCGATTTAGCAAAACTCTTTAAAGAAACAGCAGATCAAGAAACCGAACACGCTTTTGCACATTTTGAATTATTACATCCAGAACTTGTTGTTCAAGATGCAACAGCTTTAACTGATGAACAAAAACGGGAAATCATCTCTCGTTGTTTATCTTTAGCGATCGCAGGCGAAACCTATGAATACACAACCATGTATCCTGAATTTGCTGCTGCTGCTGAACATGATCGAGATCATCCCGCAGCAGCAGAATTTCTCCAACAAGCTCAAGAATCTAGTGATCACGCTAACACATTTCGTGCTGCCGCCCACCGATTTGGGTTGCTTAAATTCATTGAAAATTATCACGCAGATCGCTATACTGAAGCCTTAGAAATCTTGAACGGTGGAGACGCTGTAACTAGAGTTGCTAGTGAAAATCCGCAAACTCAAAAATGGATTTGTAGACAATGCAGCATGATTTATGATCCTGTAACAGGTGATCCAGATTCAGGAATTTTACCAGGTACAGCATTTGCAGATATTCCTGAAGATTGGCATTGTCCTATTTGCGGTGCAACCAAGAAAACTTTTAAACCCCTTGAGGAAAAAGTTGCCGCTTAACAAAAATTAATCTAAGTAAATTCCCCGTCATCTATTGATGCTCCCTCTTCTCTAGTAATGTATAAAATATAGAAGAGGGAGTTATCTAGTGGGTACTGTATGCCAGAAATCAGGGGTAAAACTGGCTTGTTGTCTGGCGTGAATTTAGGGAACACCAAAAAATAAATTACCCAATTTTGTGGGATGGACATCCTGCCCGTCCTTGATGATTAGCGGGCAATTCGCCCCGCACCACAAGAAATTTTTGGGTATTTTTTTAATTGGAAGTTCCTAAGTAGGTGAACACAATAAAACCAAACTGTGTAAAGAAACGTAAAATCGCTGAAAGCTTCTTTACTCTTGCCTCTTGCCTCTTGCCTCTTGCCTTGCTATAACGACAATTTTCAACGCCAACCTACTTAATTCTTAAGAAATCGGCAAAAAGTACCCAAAAAAAGAGAGTGGGAGGAGGCATTACCAAGCGCCTTTCTCTCCCACTCTACCATTTGCTGCTGAAGCGATTAGGAACTTTATTCATATAGACGAGAACCGCTAATTAGGGGGGTAATTTGCAGGTTAACGATAACGTCTATACTTAGCAGGTATTCCTATGCAGCAAATACTAATTCTATTTATTTTTTAGACAACCTCTACAAGAGCCTTTTGTTAATTGATTCAGCTTTTTAACAACCCTCTTGTTTTTTGCTTGTCTAATATAATTTAGCCTGGATAATTTCATCGTGGTTGCCAATTTGGCATTTATTTTTATCTTTTTTATTTGTTCATCTCCAACAGTTTTTAACCTACATTTTTCGAGAATAATTAATAGGGGGTCACACCCATCATCCTTGACATAGCTTGATTTTACTGGCTTTAAAGGCATTGTGTCTATGACTATAAACCCGATTTTTAAGTATTCTAATTATGCAAAATGCAGGGTTTCAGGATGAGGGGTGAAACCCTGCATTGATTCACTAACAGTCTTCTCTATATAGGATTGAGGTGAGATCAAGTTAAACTGTTAAACCAATTCCTCCAGCCGCAAAATCAATCACGGTTTGATGGGAAAATTCATGGGTAGCGATCGCTTGCAACATTGTTAAGGGTAAGGTGAGATGATTTGCACCGGCTTGGAGAGATGCGGCTGCTTCTGCTGGTGACTTGATACTAGCTGCTAAAATTTCCACATCACTGCCTTTGAGGATACTGGACATATCGCGGACTAAGGCAATACCGTCTCCTAGCAAGCGTTCTGCCCGATTGACATAGGCGATCGCAATTTTTGCCCCTGCTTCCTTAGCTACAGCGGCTTGTGCGGGGCTGTAAATGCCGGTGACGGAACAGGTAATTTCCGAGGAAAGGATGGCTACCACCTTAAATCCTAGCGGTGTGGCGGGAATTTTCAAGATGGTTTGAGAACCAATAATTTCAAAGGCTTTTCTCCCTTCGGCGATCATTTTCTCCTGATCTGAAGCTAGGAGTTGATAATATACAGGACCGGAAGTTAAGGAAACTAAGGTTTTGAGGGTGGTTGCCGGTGGGGTGTTAGCTTGCGCTAATAATGTGGGGTTGGTGGTAATACCTTTCACCCAACCCCAATATTTAACAATTTCGGCTTCTGCGGCAATAGCTGAATCTAAATAAAGCGCCATGATCATCCTGATAAATGCCTACCTGGATCACTTTACAGCACCTCAACAATGTTTCCTAATCTGCTATTGCCCAACGGACATAAGGACGAGAACCGGCTATGGTGTTGTAAATAATTGTCTGGGCTGGGGCGTTGATTTTTCGCAAATCTACCCGAAAATAAGCTTTTTTATCTTTAAATTGGACATTGTAAAAATTGTATTCCTGATTACGGGTTTGACCGACACAGGCAGCATAATTACTGCGTAAAGGTGAAACAAATTCTATGAACTGCTTACTAGCAGAAACTAATTTAACTCTATCTGCAAAAGCTGTTGTATTGGCAACAACTGTATGTTCTGCACCACCCTCAAAAGGCAGAGTTATCCACCACAACCCGACTGTTGGCGGACAATTACCACTGCTGCGTTGTACGTTTAGCTTAACATTTGGTTCACTTATGGGACCTGAATTTGTCTGTGCTTGAACTTGTGTTGTCAGAGAAATTGTTCCTGCTGCTAATAAAGAAACAAAAATACTACTAAGTTTTGTCATTGTTCCTAAATGCTTATGGTTATGATAAAGTCCGCCTGCGCGGACTTTATTTGTATACTCCCAGAATTGTATTCTGAGGGATAGATTAAGCCGTGAAATACTTCGCCGCAGGGTGATAAGTAATAATCGCCGTTGTCGACTGTTCAGGATATAATTGCTCACTTTCATCCATGTGCATCTTCATCCTATCAACCCCCAACAACTCCAACTGCTGATACTGATCTTGGATATTCGGACAAGCTGGATAGCCGAAACTATACCGAGAACCTTGATAGCGCTGCGCCAACATATCCCGAATATTGTCCGGTTCAGAATCACCAAAACCTAGCTCCCGGCGGATTCTGGCGTGAGTCCATTCTGCCAAAGCTTCCGCAACCTGGACAGCCATACCATGAAAATACAGATAATCAGTGTATTGATTATTCGCAAATAGCTTTTGGGCAAACTCCGTTGCGACTTCCCCCACAGTCACCGCTTGCATGGGGAAAACATCAGTAATTCCTGATTCTTTTGGTGCAAAGAAATCCGCAATACATAACCTATTCAAAGACCTCTGACGCGGAAACTCAAAACTAGCTCTTACCTCTGCGTCCTCTGCGCCTCTGTGGTTCGTTTCATAAATCAATAAACTATTCCCCACAGATTGACAAGGGAAATATCCATAAATCACTTGAGGATGTAATAAATTCTCCTCAATAATGCGCTGTTTCCATTCTTCCAAAACTGGATAAACCTTATCAGCTAAAAATGCCTGATATTCCTCCTTAGATTGTTCCTTGGGTTTACGAAATTGCCATTGTCCAGCGACCAAAGCTTGCAAATCCAAATACCAGAATAATTCCTCCAAAGAAATATCATCAGGTTGTAAAAACTGCGTTCCCCAAAAAGGTGGTTGCGGACGTTCAATATCTATAGCTACAGCATCAGAACGCCGAGTATCAACCTCTTTTTTAACATCAGAATTATCTATTGTCTGGTGGGCATCTTGCCTGATATTTTCCTCAAAAGATTGATGTCCATTTTCTACAACCTCATCCAAAAATCCCTGCAAATTATCCCAATTACCTGTTGTTTTTGCAGGCATTAACTTATCCATGAAATGCAAATCAGAAAAGGCATCTTTACCATAGACAACCTTACCCTTGTAAGTACCTTGGCAATCTTGATTTACAAATTTAGGAGTTAAAGCTGCACCACCTAAAATTACTGGCACAGTAATTCCCTTTTCATTAAAAGTTTGTAAATTCTCTTTCATGAAAGCGGTAGATTTTACTAACAATCCACTCATGGCAATACAATCAGGTTGATACTGTTCGTAAGCTTGAATAATGTTTTCTACAGATTGCTTAATTCCCAGGTTAATTACCTTGTAACCATTGTTAGATAAAATGATATCTACGAGGTTTTTACCAATATCGTGAACGTCACCTTTAACAGTGGCAATGACAAAAGTTCCTTTCGCATTATTGCCAGATTCCGACTTTTCCATGAACGGTTCTAAATAAGCAACCGCAGCTTTCATGGTTTCGGCAGATTGTAAGACAAAAGGTAATTGCATTTGTCCAGAACCGAACAATTCACCGACAACTTTCATTCCGTCTAACAAGAAAGTATTGATGATTTGTAAAGGAGGATATTGTTCTAAAGCTTTTGTTAATTGGGTTTCTAAACCAATACGTTCACCGTCAATAACATGACGTTTCAAACGTTCTTCAATGGGTAAACTGGCATCAATTCCCGTATTCCGTTTAGTTTTGACTCCGGCAAAAATTGTGGTTAGTTCTCCCAAAGGATCATAAACGCAGACATTACCATCAAATTTGCGTTCATCATAAATTAATTGCCGACAAACTTCTTGATGTTGCGGTTCGATTTTAGCCAGGGGTAAAATTTTACTCGCGCTGACAATTGCTGAATCCATGCCCGCTTGCATAGCTTCATGCAAAAACATCGAGTTTAGTACCATCCGCGAGGCGGGATTTAAGCCAAAAGAGATATTGGAAACGCCCAACATCACATGACATCCGGGCAATTCTTGGCGAATACGGCGAATTGATTCAATGGTAGCTTTACCATTGGCTCGATCTTCTTCAATCCCCGTAGAAATCGGTAGAGCTAAAGTATCAAAGAATATTTCTGTAGGCGCAATCCCATATTCTACAGCTTGACGGTAAGCCCGTTGGGCAATTTGAAACTTTTTCTCTGCTGTCCGCGCCATACCATCTTCGTCAATTGTCCCAATAATGACACCAGCACCGTATTTTTTAGCTAATTCTAGCACTTTCAAAAATCGGTCTTCGCCATCTTCATAGTTGGTAGAATTGAGTAAACACTTACCACCAGCTACCTTTAACCCCGCTTCCATTTTTTCCCATTCGGTGGAATCCAGCATTAAAGGTAAAGTTACATTATTGACAACACGAGAAACTAACTCGTGCATATCACGTACGCCGTCACGTCCCACATAATCAACGTTAATATCAAGGATGTGTGCGCCTTCTTTTACCTGACTCCGCGCCATTGAGACTAAACCATCCCAGTCTTCAGCGTTGAGTAAATCACGGCATTTTTTAGAACCACTGGCGTTAAGACGTTCACCGATAATCAAGAAAGAATTTTCTTGTTCATAGGGTTGAGTCGTATAAATTGATGCGGCTGATGGTTCTAAAATTGGTTGTCTAACTTTTGGTTTTAACTCGTGAGCAATTTCCGCCAATTGTTGAATATGTGCTGGTCGTGTCCCACAGCAACCCCCAATCACTTGGACACCTAAATCTTCGATGAAGTGCATTAACGCCATGCGTAATTCTATGGGCGTAAGTCTGTAATGTGCTTGACCGCCAACGTTTTCCGGTAAACCCGCATTGGGAATACAGGAAACTACGAATGGGGAATGTTCTGATAAATACTTGATGTGTGGTTTCATCAAGTCGGGACCAGTGGCGCAATTTAAGCCGAGAATATCAATGGGATAAGATTCGAGAATAGTAACTACGGCGTTGATTTCTGTCCCTACCAGCATTGTCCCCATGCTTTCCATAGTTACAGACACCATTAAGGCTCGTCTTTCGCCTTTTTTGGCAAAAACTTCCTCAATTCCATTCAGTGCGGCTTTAATTTGTAGCACGTCTTGGCAGGTTTCCACGAGGAATAAATCCACACCACCATCAAATAAGGCTTCTGCTTGTTCAGCAAAAGAGGCTTTCATGGTGTCAAAGTCAATATGTCCCAAAGTTGGGAGTTTAGTTGTCGGACCAATAGAACCAGCCACAAATCGGGGTTTTTCCGGGGTGGAAAATTCCGCAGCTACACTTTTGGCAAGTTCGGCGGCTTTTTTCGTGAGATAGTAAGCTTGGTCTGCTAGGTCGTATTCTGCGAGAACGATGGACATAGAGCCAAAGGTATCAGTTTCAATGACATCAGCCCCAGCGGCGAGAAAATCACGGTGAACTTTGGCGACAGCTTCGGGTTTAGTGTGAACTAAATACTCGTTACAGCCTTCATATTGTGCGCCTCCAAAATCTTCAGCGGTCAGGTTTTGGGTTTGTAGGTTGGTTCCCATTGCGCCGTCAAAGACGATAACGGGGCGTTCTGGACTATAGAGGTGTTTGAGAAAAGGATGGGTCATATTGTGTGAAAGAATAGAGTTATTTTTGTAATACTAGACTTAATTTATTATCCGTTTACAAACTGAGGTAGTCTAGCTTCAATTGTTGCGTATTATGCAGTGATGTGATCTTACTCAAGAACCACAACAGATTAACCAAAGATAAAATAGTGAAACTTTCAGATTTAAGCAGTCCATTACCGAAAACAGTATCTACTACCATGTCTGTTAATTCTAAACTTTACGAAGGCAAAGCTAAAATTCTTTACGCCACAGATGATCCAGAGATTTTGTTGGCTGATTTTAAAGATGATGCTACAGCCTTTAATGCTCAAAAACGGGGCAGCATTGAAAACAAAGGCATGATTAACTGTAGTATTTCTAGTCAACTGTTCCAACAATTGGCAATGCAGGGGATTAAAACTCATTTTATTGATAGTCCAGCCCCGAATTTGATGAGAGTTAAGGCTGTAAAAATTATCCCCTTAGAAGTGGTGGTCAGAAATATTGCGGCTGGTAGCCTGTGTCAGCAAACTGGGTTAGCACTGGGAACTGTGTTATCACAGCCTTTGGTGGAATTCTATTATAAAGATGATAGTCTAGGTGATCCTCTACTGACAAGCGATCGCCTATTTCTTCTAGAATTAGCCACACCGGAACAAGTTGCTCAAATTACCCATCTTGCCTTGAAAATCAACGAATTTCTGCAACAGTTTTGGGAAAAGTGTCAAATTACCTTAGTGGACTTTAAACTTGAATTTGGCGTAGATTCCCAACAGCAAGTATTATTAGCTGACGAAATTAGTCCCGATACCTGTCGTTTATGGGACATAGCCGAAACCGATACTAACCGTCGAGTTATGGATAAAGACCGTTTTCGTCGTGACTTAGGAAACGTAGAAAATGCTTATCAGGAGGTTTTACAGAGAGTATTAAAAGTAGTAGAAAGTTACAAAACCGAGTAAGTAATTTTTCCAGTGATTAACAAATAATGGTGTGCGGTAGTGAAGAGAAATATGATTAAAAAACATTTAACACCCGGATTAATGGCTATGGTAGCCATTACAGTCCCTTTAGCAATTTCTGTCAAAGCAAACGCCCAAGCTACTGATAGTCACCCACAGACCACAGAAGTTTTGACAGCAGAAACAAACCAGCCAGAAAAACAGCATCCTGTCAAAAGTGATGCTAGTGAAAATCTGACATCCCATGCCTTAATAGTGCCAATAGTTGGAGAAAAAGAATCTAACCAATTTTCGCCCATTGTCAAAGTGATCACAGCCAATTCGGTAGCAGTAAACAAAGCATCTGTTATTGTGCCAAAAACCACAATAGTTCCCATTACCGCACAAGTCCCCCAACCAGGAACTACTCGACCCCCTGCGGCTACACCTACTCAAAAAAACTCAACTCCCTCAACAATCAAGACGGAATCTGAAGTTACACCACAACCCACAGTAACTACCCCAGCAAAACCGACCCAACCTCCTGCGGCTGAATCTAGTCCAGAAGCAACGGAAGCCCGTGTACTGGTGTCAGAGGTAGCAATTAAATCAGAAACAGGACAAATCACCCCCGCGCTAGAAACCGAAGTTTATAAAGTAATTCGTACCCAAGCCGGACAAACAACAACCCGTTCCCAACTCCAAGAAGATATTAGTGCGATTTTTAGAACTGGGTTTTTCTCCAACGTCCAAGCATTTCCAGAAGATACCCCTCTTGGTGTGCGAGTCAGTTTTATTGTTACCCCCAATCCCATCCTCTCCAAAGTAGAATTAGAAGCAAATCCTGGGACGGGTGTAGCCTCTGTCCTTCCTGCTGAGACAGCCAACGAAATATTTAGTAATCAGTATGGCAAAATTCTTAACTTGCGGGAACTAAGCGAAGGCATCAAGCAATTAACTAAGCGCTATCAAGATCAAGGTTATGTACTAGCCAACTTAATTGGCGCACCCAAAGTCTCAGACAATGGAGTTGTTACCCTCCAAGTTGCTGAAGGGGTTGTAGAAAGCGTGAAAGTCCGATTCCGTAACAAAGATGGTGAGGACGTAGACGACAAAGGCAACCCAATTCGGGGACGGACAAAGGATTATGTTGTGACGCGAGAATTAGAATTAAAGCCAGGAACGGTATTCAATCGCAATACAGTGCAGAGAGACTTAGCACGGATATATGGATTAGGATTGTTTGAACCACCAGATACTGAACCTATATCCCTTGCCCCTGGTACTGACCCCAGCAAAGTAAATGTCCTAGTCAATGTAATTGAACGTACCAGCGGTTCTATTGCTGCCGGGGCGGGAATCAGTTCCGCCAGTGGTTTATTTGGAACTGTCAGCTATCAGCAGCAAAACTTGGGAGGAAGAAACCAAAAATTAGGGACAGAGGTACAGTTAGGAGAACGAGAACTACTATTTGACCTCCGCTTTACTGATCCCTGGATTGGTGGTGATCCTTATCGAACTTCATATACAACCAATATTTTCCGTCGTCGCTCTATTTCTCTAATTTTTGAAGGCAAAGATAACAACATTGAAACCTTTAATCCTGGTAATATTACGGATACAAATCAACAAGATCGCCCTCGGATTACCCGGTTAGGTGGTGGTGTTACCTTTACTCGTCCCCTTTCTGCCAATCCTTTCAAAAATTCCGAGTGGCTGGCTTCTGCGGGACTACAGTATCAACGGGTTTCTGGTCGTGATGCTGACGGCAATTTAAGGAAGGAAGGGGCAATATTTAATGATAATGGTCAAATCATCAGTGGTAAAATTCCCCTCACCCTTTCGTCTTCTGGGGAAGATGATTTATTACTATTCAAGCTGGGCGCACAAAGGGATCTCCGCAATAATGCCTTACAACCCACAAAAGGTTCTTTCCTCAGCTTTGGAGTTGATCAATCTGTACCTGTGGGTTCAGGTAGTATTTTTATGACTAGGTTACGAGGTAACTATAGTCAGTATCTACCGATTAAATTGATTAGCTTTAGCAAAAAACCGCAAACTTTAGCATTTAACCTCCAAGGCGGAACTATATTTGGCGATGTACCTCCTTATGAAACCTTTACTCTGGGTGGTAGTAACTCGGTTCGGGGTTATGACGAAGGCAGATTAGGTACGGGTAGTAAGTATATCCAAGCTGCGGTTGAATATCGCTTCCCTGTGTTCTCTGTGGTCAGTGGCGCACTATTTTTTGATTATGGTAGTGATTTGGGAAGTAGTACCCAATCTGCACAATTGTTAAAGAAAAATGGTAATGGCTATGGCTATGGTGTGGGTTTGCGGATACAGTCTCCACTTGGACCAATTCGTATAGATTATGGTGTCACTGATGAAGGTGATAGTCGGATCAATTTTGGGATTGGAGAAAGATTTTAAATTGGTCGGTGGTCAGTTGTCAGTGGCTAGGAATTTTACTCCTGACTCCTGAATCTTTTTTGGGCGCAGGCCCTGCGCCCCTACCTCCTGACTCCTGTGCCTTAATAATAAGCAATAGTAACTACAATATGGGGATTGTTGGGCGATGCAACAACATACGTTAGGCGGGGAAATTACTCAGACTGGTGTGGGTTTGCATAGTGGTGTCAATACTCAGGTGAGAATATTACCTGCGCTACCGGGAAGTAACCGCTTTTTTGTGCGGGTAGATTTACCAAATTCACCTATGATTCCTGCTCAGGTTGCGGCTGTGAGTAAGACTGTGCTTTCTACTCAGTTGGGTAAGGATGAGGTCTGTGTTCGCACTGTAGAGCATTTACTGGCAGCTTTGGCGGCTATGGGGGTGGATAACGCCAGAATTGAAATTGATGGACCGGAAGTGCCACTTTTAGATGGTTCGGCGCGGATTTGGTGTGAAAGAATTGCTGAGGTGGGTTTAGTTGCTCAAATGGCGAATAATTTACCCGCACCTGTTGTGATTACTGAACCGATTTGGATTTATGAAGGTGATGCTTTTGTTTGCGCTCTACCTGCACCGGAAACTCGATTTAGCTATGGTATAGATTTTAATTTGGCGGCAATTGGTAATCAATGGCACAGTTGGTTATTAATGACCTGTTTGGAAAAGTCTGCTGCGGATTTTGCGGTGGAAATTGCACCAGCACGGACTTTTGGGTTACAGGATCAAATTGAATATCTGCAAAGGTCGGGATTAATTAAAGGTGGGAGTTTGGATAATGCTCTGGTTTGTGGGGTTCAAGGTTGGCTAAATCCCCCATTACGATTTGCAAATGAGCCAGTCCGTCATAAAATTTTGGATCTAGTAGGAGATTTAAGTTTACTGGGAACTTTCCCTGTTGCTCATTTTTTGGCGTACAAAGCTAGTCATAATTTACACATTCAACTAGCACGGAAAATTTTAGAGTTGTTCTAAAATATCTGAATTGATAGCAGTTTCCGAGAGAAAAGGAGGAACAGTAATCAAAAAGTAAGATAATATTTATACTTTTATTTCTATTTCCTGTTCCCTGTTCTCTGTTCCCTGTTCCCTGCTATACCTATTTCTAGTGTCTAATCATTCAAATAACTTACAACTAATGTCCACTATTACCGAACCTAATTCCCAGGAAGTGAATACATCAAGTGAGGATAATGTCAATACACAGACAATTAAAACTACCTTGACTATTGAGGAAATTCAGGAACTTTTGCCCCATCGCTATCCATTTTTACTGGTAGATCGGATTATTGATTATGTACCTGGTAAAAAGGCTGTGGGTATTAAAAATGTTACTTTTAATGAACCCCAATTTCAAGGGCATTTTCCGGGGCGATCGCTCATGCCCGGTGTGTTAATTATTGAAGCAATGGCACAAGTTGGGGGCATTGTGATGACGCAAATGCCAGCATCAAAAGGAGGACTGTTTGTATTTGCTGGTATTGATAAAGTTCGTTTTCGTCGTCAAGTTGTTCCCGGTGATCAACTGGTAATGACGGTGGAACTGTTGTGGGTAAAACAGCGTCGTTTCGGGAAAATGCAAGGACGAGCGGAAGTTGACGGACAACTAGCCGCTGAAGGAGAGCTAATGTTTTCTTTGATTAGTTAAGTCCTAACTATGATTTATTTGATTAATGTGATTGCCATGATGATCTAAATCAAAAGAATCATAGTTGAAAATCATGCGATTTCCATAATCATCTTAATCAAAAAAATCAAAAAAATCATAGTTAAAGATATGTTGAAAACACTTATTCATCCAACTGCTGTCATACATACTAGTGCGGAACTCCACCCAACAGTGCAAGTCGGTGCTTATGCTGTGATTGGAGAGAACGTCAGAGTTGGCGCAGACACTGTAATTGGCGCTCATGCTGTTCTGGAGGGACCTTGTGAAATTGGTACGGGAAATCAGATTTTCCCCGGTGCAGCTATCGGTATGCAGCCGCAGGATCTCAAGTATGTGGGAGAACCTACTTGGGTAAAAATTGGTAATAATAATTCCATTCGTGAGTATGTGACGATTAACCGCGCTACTGGTAGGGGTGAAGCGACAGTAATCGGCAATGGCAATTTATTGATGGCTTATGTTCATGTAGGTCATAATTGCGTGCTTGAGGATTCTGTCATTATTGCTAATTCTGTGGCGTTAGCAGGTCATGTACATATTGAATCGCGGGCTAGACTCAGCGGCGTTTTAGGTGTACATCAGTTTGTCCATATTGGGGGGATGTCAATGGTGGGAGGAATGACACGCATTGATAGAGATGTACCTCCTTATATGTTGGTGGAGGGAAATCCGGCAAAAGTGCGATCGCTCAATTTGGTAGGATTAAAACGTTCGGGAATGCCTGCGAGTGACTTTCAATTAATTAAAAAGGCTTTCCGTCTTCTCTATCGTTCTGAGTTTTTATTTAAAGATGCTTTGCAGGAGTTGGAAAATTTAGGAGATACAGAAGAATTAAAACATCTTCGCCGTTTCTTGTTACTTTCCCAAATGTCGGGAAGACGAGGTTTAATTCCCGGAAAAGGTAAAAAATCCGTCAGTGATGAATAGATATAGGGGCGGGGTTTACCCGTCCTCAAATTTTACTCTGTTTTTGTCGCCAGAATATAAATTGAATGAACCACGTTCGCGGAGCGTCCCGAAGGGATAGAAGCGAAGAACACGAAGGAAGAAGAAGAAGAAGAAGAAGAAAATAGGTAATTTGTAAGGGGGAATGGGGTAGGAAAGGACATGAAAATCTAAAATCTAAAATCTAATATCTAATATCTAATATCTAAAAATGCGAATATTTATTAGCACTGGCGAAGTTTCTGGAGATCTACAGGGTTCGCTATTAATTAAGGCACTTCAACGCCAAGCTGTTGCGGCGGGGTTGACATTAGAAATTATTGCCTTGGGTGGAGATAAAATGGCGGAAGCCGGGGCAAGAATTTTGGGTAATACCAGCGGTATTGGTTCAATGGGTTTGATTGAGTCTTTGCCTTATGTTATTCCTACTTTAAGAGTACAACGGCAAGCGATCGCTCACTTGAAGAAAAATCCCCCGGATTTAGTGGTTCTCATTGACTATATGGGTCCAAATTTGGGCATTGGTACATTCATGAAGGAAAATTTGCCTGATGTGCCTGTGGCTTATTATATCGCTCCTCAAGAGTGGGTATGGTCTATGAGTTTTCAGAATACTAACCGCATTGTTGGTTTTACAGATAAACTATTAGCAATTTTCCCAGAAGAAGCTCGATATTATCAACAAAATGGGGCAAATGTTTCTTGGGTAGGACATCCTTTAATTGATAGAATGGCAAATGCGCCTAGTCGGACAACTGCGAGGGAGAAATTAGGAGTTAAAGTAGAAGAAATAGCGATCGCACTTTTACCAGCTTCCCGTCATCAAGAATTAAAATATCTTCTACCAATAATTTTTCAAGCCGCCCAAAACATCCAATCTAAACTACCAAATGTCCATTTTTGGATTCCTCTATCCTTGGAAACATTTAGAGAACCAATTACAGCCGCAATTCAAGAATATGGGTTAAAAGCTACAATAGTATCAAGTCAACAACAAGGCGTTCAAGATATTTTAGCAGCGGCTGATTTTGCTATTAATAAGTCGGGAACAGTGAATTTAGAATTAGCATTATTAAATGTTCCCCAAGTTGTAGTTTATCGGCTTCATCCTCTTACAGCTTGGATTGCGCGTCATATTCTTAAAGGTTCAATTCCTTTTGCTTCTCCAGTCAATTTAGTTGTCATGCGGGAAATTGTCCCAGAATTCTTGCAAGAACAAGCCACAGCCGAGAATATTACCAAAGCAGCAATGGAATTGTTGTTAAATCCTGAAAAAAGACAACAAACTTTCACAGCTTATCAAGAAATGCGCCATTGTTTGGGAGAATTGGGAGTGTGCGATCGGACAGCTAAAGAAATACTAGAAATGTACATTTAATTAAAATGACTCGTTTTATCCATGACCAATTCGCAAAAGATTACCTAGAAGAACTACTAAAAGCTTAGAGGATGTTTTAAAAGTGGTATTCCGTAATTTTCATCACATTGCTACCCCCCCTTTACAAGGAGAAAAACAATAAAAATCCAGTTCCCTCCCCTTTACAAGGGGAGGGTTAGGGAGGGGTAAAAATATTTGATACATCAACCATAACTTTTCAAACACCCTCTTATGGAAAAGTTGAAGCACCCAGTCGTGTAGCTGGAGAAGTCCGAGAAATAGATGTATTATTTACACCATTCCCAGAACAAAACGCCAATTTAGAATCATGAGGATTACTGGGAAAATTAGCCACAACACCCGCTATATTTGAACCATACCGTAATCCAGCATCAAAGGAAGAAATATGTGATTGTCTGTTAAAATTACGGCTCTACCGGACTTAGTATGCTAAACTGGAGGGAACAGGGAAGAGGGAACAGGGAACAGGAAGAATGTCAGATATTAATGACTTTAAAGACTTAATAATTTGGCAAAAAGGAATGGATATTGCT